>JALWNS010000233.1 GCA_027083655.1 Bacteroidales bacterium
CAAATTTGGCTGTAATATAAAAACCGTGAACTATGAAAAGACTTGGATTTATAGCGTTTTTATTAACATTTGTTTTACTGCATACGTTAGCACAATCAAATGAACTTACACTCAGAAAAGCTGTTTTCGGCTATTCTTATGGTTTGTATCCACAGAACCTTTATGGTTTACAGTGGAGAGCCAATACGCACTATTTTACTTATGTGAAGGACTGGCAAGCCATTGTACAACAGGGGGTTGATAATGATGGGGAACAGGTTTTGGTTAGCCTTGATGACCTTAATAAAGCTTTGAAAAGTTATGACATTGAGCTAAGTTATTTGACAGGAATTAATTGGATTGACCAGAACACGTTTTACTTTGTCGATGATAATCATGTTATTGTTTATTCTGTTGATGGCCAGGAGGTTAAAAAAGTTTTTGACCTGCCGGAGAATTCTGCTAATATCACTTATTCGCCACAGGCAGATGCTGTAGCCTTTACCGTAGGTAATAACCTGTTTTATATGGATAGCCTTATGCAGGTTCACCAGATTACAAATGATAAAGACACAAATATTGTAAATGGCGATAGCTATGTTCACCGCCAGGAATTTGGTATAGATCACGGCATTTTCTGGTCCCCGCGTGGCAATTATATTGCTTTTTACCGCAAGGATGAGCGGATGGTGGAGGATTATCCTGTTATTGATTTCACAGTTTTTCCTGCCAGGGTTAAGTATTTGAAATATCCTTTTGCAGGCCGCACCAGCGAGCAGGTAAAGCTTGGTGTTTATAGCCTTGCTAATCATGAGATTACTTACATGGAGACAGGCCAGCCCGCAGATCATTTCCTAACATCAGTCACATGGGACCCAAGTGAAAAATATGTCTATATAGGCATTCTTAACCGTGATCAGAACCACCTGTGGATGAATAAGTACGATGCCTATGATGGCCATCTGGTCAAGACACTTTTCGAGGAGACCAACCCTAAGTATGTCGAGCCCCTGCATCCTCTATACTTTGTGCCTGGTCATGATAATGAGTTCGTGTACTTTAGCCAGAGGGATGGTTGGCAGCATTTGTACCTTTACAACACCGAGGGCAAACTCTTACGCCAGCTAACACGTGGACAATGGGAGGTGTCAGAGCTTATCGGCTTTAGTGCAGATGGAAGCTATGCTTTTATTATTACAACCAAGGATAGCCCACTGCAGCGCCATGGTTATAAGCTAGACCTTAAGACTGGCAAGCTAACAAAGCTTACACGCGATCATGGAATGCACCGGATTATACCTTCTGCCGATGGCCAGTATGTGATTAATAGCTATTCGAGTACAGACATTCCACGCCGTATTTTGCTACAGAAAGGAGATAAACAGTTGCGTACCTTGCTTGATGCACCTAATCCACTCAAAGACTACAAAGTTGGCCAGATGCGCATTGGCACACTGACAGCTGCTGATGGACATACTACTCTTTATTACCGCATAATATTGCCACCTGGTTTTGACCCAAACAAGAAGTATCCTGTCGTAGTTTATGTTTACGGTGGCCCACACGCGCAATTGGTTTTAGATACTTACCTTGGCGGTGCGCGCCTGTGGGATTACTATATGGCGCAGAAAGGCTATATAATGTTCACTCTTGATAACCGTGGATCTGATAACCGTGGATTTGCTTTCGAAAGCGTAATATATCGTCATCTTGGTGTTAACGAGATGCAAGACCAGATCAAGGGCGTAGAGTACCTGAAATCACTGCCATACGTGGACACCAACCGTATTGGTGTGCATGGTTGGAGCTTTGGCGGTTTCATGACTACATCATTGATGACAACATATCCAGATGTCTTCAAGGCCGGTGTAGCAGGCGGTCCGGTTATTGACTGGAGTATGTACGAGGTCATGTATGGTGAGCGTTATATGGATACTCCACAGTCTAATCCAGAAGGCTATGCTCAAACAAGCGTGCTTAACAAAATCCAGAACCTCAAGGGCAAACTGCTAATCATTCATGGACAGATAGACCCAGTGGTAGTCCCTCAAAACTCATTGCGCCTGTTGATGAAAGCACAGAAGTTAAACATCCAGGTTGACTATTATCCATATCCGCACCAGGAACATGGAGTAGGAGGCATTGACCGTCTGCATCTAATGCAGAAAATAACCGACTATTTTGACACTTACCTGTAAATATACTAGAGTGTCTTTTGTCCGGCAGAGAGTGTTATAATACCGACCTCCCGTAGGGAGGTCGGTATTTTTATTAATAAACAAGTATTATGCTAGTTTTATGTCCCTTGGCAAACAGTCTTTATGTCTAAATTTATGCATTGATATACAACCTATAATTAATGCTACTGAACATTTTCTCAACGGCATGTAGTGGCAGAAATGGTCTGCAAACTGGCAATTAATCAAAATACGCCTACAAATTGCATTGATTTACTCTGTTTGTGGCAACCGGCTGTAGTTTAGTGGATATTAACCAATGCCCTGGCAACGAGTGTATAGAGCTAGCTTTGCTAATGTATGAAATGTAAAAGTTTTTTCCTTGGTCTTATCTAAGAGACTACAGCCGCTCTTGTTTGGGCTTGGTGGTATTCGTCCAGTAGCTGATTGAAAACTTCCTCCACTGTTTCTATTTTCGTGGCACGGTAAGCATTGCTACCGGCAAAGGCAAAGCCTTCATCTAGGTTGCCTTTGGCTGCATTGGCCAGGGCCTGTGCTATGCAGTAAGGGACTTCCCTCCAGTCGCAGATCTTGAGGCAGCGCCATTGACATTTAATAGGCTTTGTCCCGCCAGCATTGACACTACGGATAAAGTCGTTTTCAACCGCACGACCAGGTAATCCCACAGGACTGTCAATAATAACAATGTCTTTCTCACTTGCCCGGATGTATTCTTGTTTAAAGCGTATATCTGCATCACATTCTTCTGTAGTGACGAAACGTGTGCCTATTTTTACGGCATCGGCACCTGCTTGCATAATGTCAAACATATCGTAGCCTGTGTATATACCGCCCGCAGCAATGACTGGTATAGCCTGGCCGTATTTGTCCTCATAAGGTTTGATTACTTGCTTGACTTCTGCTATTATTTGGTCAAGCGGCTTTAGCTGTCCTGTTAGTTCGTTCTTTTTGAACCCAAGGTGTCCCCCTGCTTTGGGCCCTTCTATTACAAAAGCATCTGGCAAACGGCCAATTTTTTCGTCCCACACTTTCAGGGTAAGCTTAACAGCACGGGCAGATGAGAGCTTGGGTGCGTATTTGGTTTTACTGTGAATAAAGCGGTCTTTGTCCACAGTCGGAGGGATTTTAAGGAACAGTCCTGCTCCGACAATGACAATGTCTAATTCCTGGTCCAATGCTATGCGAAACATGTCATCAAAGTCTGACACGGCAAACATTATGTTAGTACCTAGAACACCGTTGGGAGCCAGCTCCCTGGCTTTTTTGATCTCACGTTCGAATAATATTTTATTGTTTTTGCGGAAGTTTTTGTAATCGCCTTCGAGCAAGCCTATTCCAACGGCAGATATTATACCTATACCGCCCTGCCGGGCAACGGCAGATGCCAATCCTGATAGTGAGATGCCCACTCCCATGCCTCCCTGGATAATGGGATACCGTACGGTCAGATCACCGATTTGTAATGGTTTCATGTGTTTGAATTTTGGTTTACCTAAAGGTGGGCATCCATTATGTATGATAAAAATTTTAGTTATTAATGGCACGAAAAAATGATAAACGTTTATTTAAAGGGACGAATGGTTGTGAAAATTATCTGATAGTCAATGTGTTGGATTTTAGGTGTGTTTTTGAATGGCAATGACTAGAGGGATGAATTCGAGTGGTGGTTACATGACTTCTTTTAGTTTGGCTATATAATTTCTAGAGACAGGGACTTTAAAATCCAGGTATTGGAGACTGATCTTTAGCCCCTGGGAGTTGCCAAGGGCGTGTGTTATATAGTGGATGTTGACGATGAATGACCTGTGGGTACGCACGATGAAGTTAAATTTTGTGAGCAGGGCTTCGGCTTTTTTAAGGGGCATCCGTATCATATCTTTTTTCAGGTTGTTATCTTTGTGGTGGAATATTTCTATGTAATTGCCTGCTGACCGTATGATAATGATTTTTTCTGGGTCAAGCGTCAAAGTTTCGTTATATTCTGACGTAAAGATTACCAGTTTAGGGTTTTTATTTAGTTTTTGCGTTAGCATTTTGTTAAGCATATTGGCATCTTCGAGGTTGAGTTTTAGCAGGCGGTTTTGATTTATGACAACAAACAGGGATATTGGTATAATGCTAATGAGAATTAGTTTTATAAATTGTATTTGGGTAAAAAGGTTAATTTTCATTGCTTTAAGAAAGAAGTAATAAGCCAGTCCCACACTAATTATTAGCCATGTAATCCAG
>JALWNS010000234.1:0-656 GCA_027083655.1 Bacteroidales bacterium
ACAAAATTCTATTTAAAGTTGAAAGCTTTGAAAATTAAATTTCTTGGCATATTTACAGTTTCCAGGAGACAATTTGAGCTAATAGAAGGATTTTTCTTTGTGTTTTTCTTCTTTATGACAATCTTTTTCTTTGTATACCGTTTCCCAGCTTATATTGATGACCCTCTTATTCTTTATCATGCCAAGTTTTTGCGCTATGTTGCCTTGGTATGTACTTTTTTAATTGTTATTGAATACCAGTATGTGATGAGTAAGCTCATAAGCACGCAGAAGGAAATAATAGAAGCACAGAACAAAGAGCTAAAAGAGCAGAAGGAGGAGATTCTCAAACAAAATGAGGAAATCCAAGCTCAGCGGGACATTGCCCAAGAACAGTATGAGATTATATCTGAGCAAAAAAAGCATATTACAGATAGCATAATTTATGCTAGCACAATCCAAAGGTCGCTATTGCCAGAGGAAGAAAGTATTCTTTCAGGTTTTGATCATTTCATACTTTATAAACCAAAGGAAATAGTCAGTGGAGATTTTTACTGGTTTCACAACCATCAAGGCAGGTTAATAATAGCAGCCGCAGATTGTACAGGACATGGTGTACCTGGTGCTTTAATGAGTGTAATGGGAATAACATTTTTGAATGATATTGTATTAAGAAA
>JALWNS010000234.1:666-4387 GCA_027083655.1 Bacteroidales bacterium
ATAAAATTTTAGAAGACTTACGTGACAGAATAATAAGGACATTCGAACGCAAACAGGGTGGTGAAGAGCGGAAGGATGGCATGGATATAGCCCTATTTATAATAGAGCAGGATAGAAAGACATTACATTTTGCCGGCGCCAATAATTCTTTATACATTATACGTCCAATTAATAATAATAATTTTGCCCAGGAGACAGAGAGGCTAAAGATATATATTGATAAGGATTATGCCCTTATCCAGCTCAAGCCAGATAAAATGCCTGTAGGTAATTATAAGTCTTTAAAGCCTTTTACTTCTCAAACTGTGAATATTATGCAGGGTGATAATTTATATGTTTTTTCAGATGGTATTCTGGACCAGTTTGGTGGTGAGTATGGTAAACGTTTTGGTTCCCAGCGTTTCCGTAAGTTGCTTTTTTCCATACAGGGTTTTTCGATGAAGGAACAGAAGTCAATCATAGAGCAAACATTGGAAGATTGGATGAGGCAGAATCCTGGGCTTAAAATAACCCAACTTGATGATGTGATGGTTATTGGACTTAAGGTGGATTAAATGAAGTATTGTTAGGAGGTGTAGAATATTGATTTTTTCACCCCAAATAGTCAAAAGAAGAATTTTGTGGTTTAAGATTTATACCTTAGGCTTCATAGTGTCCGTATTAACAAAACTTTTAAATCAGCATTTGTTTAGCTTTTTTGACTGCCTTGATGAAACGGTCTATTTCGTCTGTTGTATTGTATAGAGCGAAGCTAGCCCTGACTGTACCTGGTATCTTAAGTCGTTGCATTAACGGATGTGTACAGTGCTTGCCAGTGCGCACAGCAATGCCCATTTGGTCTAGAATCATTCCAACGTCGTAATTGTGGGCGCCATGAATATTGAATGATAACACGCTAGTTTTATTGTCCTCGCGTGTGGCATAGACTGTAATACCGTCAATCTGGCTAATCTGGTCAATAGCATAGTTAAGCAGGGATTTTTCGTATTTTTCAATTTCTTCCAGTCCGATACCTGTGAGATAGTCTATAGCTGCTTTTAGGCTTATTGCGCCTACGTAATTAGTTGTACCTGCCTCAAATTTGAGGGGTAGTTTTTGAAAAGTAGTTTTTTCGAAGGTCACATTTTCGATCATATCGCCTCCGAATTGATAAGGAGGCAGCTTGTCTAGCCATTCTTCCTTGCCGTAGAGTACTCCGATGCCTGTTTCGGCATATATTTTATGTCCTGAAAAGGCAAGAAATTCGCAGTCTAGGTCCTGGACGTCGATTTTTTCGTGTTGCACTGATTGGGCAGCATCGATAAGCACAGGTACGTCGTGCTTGTGTGCAAAGTCAATGAATTTCTTAATGGGGTTTATTGTGCCCAGGGAGTTTGATATGTGCGGTAGTGCAACGATTTTAGTTTTTTCAGTGAAAAGCCGGGTATATGTATCAAAGTCAAGTTGATAGTCGTCTGTAATAGGTACAATTTTTAGTTTAGCTCCTTTGCTCAGGGCAATTTGTTGCCATGGGACGATATTGGCATGATGGTCCATTTCTGTGATTATTATTTCATCTCCCTGTGATATGAAAGCTTCGGCAAAAGTGAAAGCTACCAGATTAATACTTTCTGTTGTCCCACGTGTGAAGATAATTTCATAATCATGCCTGGCATTAATAAAGTGCTGGACACTGCGGCGTGCTTGTTCGTATAAATCTGTGGATAAATTGCTTAGGTAATGGACGCCACGGTGAATGTTTGCATTTTTTTTCTTATAAAACCCGGCTACTGCTTCGATAACCTGTATAGGTTTTTGTGTAGTAGCAGCATTATCTAAATATACGAGAGGGTGGTTATTTATTGTCTGGTGAAGTATAGGGAAGTCCTGTCTAATTTTCTCAACATCGAAAGCCATTGCACTAGGTTTTTTCTTTAAAAATAGCCTTTTTCGCAAAAGTAAAAAATGATTTAGCCAGGAAAAGATTAATTTTCTGTTTCTTTATCAAGTTTTATTTGCCTCTGTAGTAGGTATTGTGGCTTAGTGATGTTAATATTCTCTTTGTAAAGGGTTTGTCCGTTATATGTGTTTTGAATTAGTAAATGGTATTCGTGATAAGGTTGGGTGATAAAAATAAATTTACCTTTGTCATTGGGGCGGGCAAAATATTCTTTTCCAGTGATAAGGTCTTTGATTTTAACAATCAAGTTATCAGGTTTGTTAAAGCCTTCGAGATAGCAAACATTCACGAGATAGTCTTTTTTCAGGTAATTAAATTCTACGCGGTAAATATCTGAGCTACCGTACCCTCCGGGTCTATCAGAAGCGAAATAAGCTGTGCTAGAATCGACAGGATAAAAGAATATATCATTGAAGATAGTGTTGACAGGATAGCCAAGGTTTTGAGCAGGTCCCCAGGTGCCAAATTCATCAAGTTCGGAGACAAAAATATCATAATCTCCAATAGAATTATGGCCAGTAGAGGCAAAATACAGGTGTCTTCCGTCTGGAGTAATATATGGAGCATCTTCGTCGCCTGCAGTATTGATATTGGGTCCAAGGTTTATGGGTTTGGTCCATGTGCCGTCGTCAAGTAGTTTGCTCATCCAAATATCCATTCCGCCATAGCCTCCAGGACGGTCTGAGGAGAAGTAAAGTATTCGTCCGTCAGATGTTATTGTACCATGGTTCTCTGAGCTACCTGTGTTTATTGGACGGGGAAATTTATGCAGCTTAGTCCAACGGCCATTAATAAGCTTAGCCCAATAGAGGTTCCCTCCTGCTTCGTCTTTGTAAATGATAGCAATTTTGTTATCAGGATTAAGGCTACAACTTGCTTCGTTAAAGAGCGTATCAAGCACTTTTACGGGTTGTGCTTCAGACCATTGATCCATCACTGGGTTATATTCAGAAAAGTAGATATTTTCGTCGTATTGCTGGTCTTTGTAAAGAACTGATTGAGAGTTAAGTTTACGGCGAGAAGTAAAAAGCAATATATTGTTATCTTTATCAAAAATAGGAGAATGTTCGGTATAGATTGAATTTACATGTTTGCCGAGATTTGTTATTTTGACATTACCTGCTACTTTGGTATCTATAGAATCAAGTAAATCCCCGACAATAAGCAAAAATTCATCAGGTAAGTAATCGGTCTGGTAAAGCCGTTGCAATATGCGGACTGCACTATCTAGATTATTAGTCAGATAAAAAGCATAAGCTTTGTAGAATCTCAGGGCAAAACGGCTTATCCGTTTTCTGTATTTTGGCTTGAAAAGGTCTTCGGCTTGTTGAAATTCTAATAATGCGCTATCTGCCTTGCCCTGTGTGTGTAAATATGCAATTCCTAATTTGTAGTAATATTCAGGGTTGTTGGGGTCAAAGTTTATCATTTGTTTATAAAGACGGACTGCACCGGAGAAGTCAATATCATAAAAAAGCCTCAAGGATGTAGGTAGAGAATCTTGCTTGGAATCAATTGTTTGCGACAATGCAATTAAAGGCAAGAAACTAAGTATGTATAATGCCAGAATTTTTTTCATGGCTAAAGATATATATGTGTTCATTAGCTATGTTTGTGGTTGAGATTAATTTCCCTTTAATTTTTGGTGCTTTAGTCCCTTCCAAAAATACTAAATTTGAGATAAAAATCCTACTTTCATCCCATAAATCATTGTTAATAAAAGAGTTGATGAATTTAGTGCCTCCTTCTATTATGATACTCTGAATATTAAAACTAAAAAGA
>JALWNS010000235.1 GCA_027083655.1 Bacteroidales bacterium
AGTCCAGATAGTCATTCAATTCTCTGATCAAGAAGTTCAGCCATTTATCTATTTCCAATTTTAGTTAAATAATTTCAGTTATATAGATGAAAAAAATTATCTACATACTTTTGTTTGTAATATTTGCACCAGGAGTACTAGCCCAATTACCCACAGGTTTCCAGCAAGGAGGTATGGGCAATTTGGGTGGCTTTGGTGGCCTGGGTACTGGAGGAGGCAATACAAATTTCACTGCACCAGAGAACTGGATACCAGATAGTGTTCCTTTGCGTATAACCCGATTCGTAGAATCAGATTTAAATGTTTATCAAAATTTTATAGAGGATACAAATACACATCATTTTGAGCTTCTCCCTCCCAAAGAAAAATTTAATGATGCCTGGATGGGCAACCTTGCCTATGCTTGGTACCCGTCAGATTTTGAGGAACGTATGATGTATAAATATGAGGATTTTTATTTTCTAAATCCTTTTTTAGACAGAATATATTTACCAGAGAAAATTGAGTTTTTCCGCACTAATAGACCCTATACAGACCTCTATTACTCTTCGTCTATTAAGGATATAGAACAGCCAATAGTCAAGGCCCTACATACCCAAAACTCTGATTATTACACCAATTTTGGATTAATGTACGAATCGTATGGATCAAAAGAATTTGTTAGACAAAGTAACTCTAGTGTTAACTCTGTAAAATTCTGGTTTTCAAAAGAAAAACATAAATACAGATACCAAATAAACATTTTTCTCAATGCTATAAAGCTTCTGGATAATGGAGGTATTATTGACACAGGGATTTATAATGCTAGTTTTGAGCAGTATTACCTGACCAAGGCACAAACAAAGATTGGCATGTATGGTATGAATCTTAATCCAGAGCTTATCATTTTCCAAAAAACAGACACCTTTAAACTTACTTTACAAAACTTCGGCCAGGTCATAAGACACTACCACAGTTTTTATGACCAAAATCCAGATAACAGACCAGAGCTTTATCCGCATATTTACATGGATTCTACCTACAGTCACGATTCGGTATCATACGACCAGGTCGAGGACGAAATAAGATTAAAACTTATCAGTACATGGCTTAATGCTCAATTTGCTATAGGCTACGAAGGACAAAATTTCTATTACTTCCGTGGGTACATATACAAACCAAAGAGCTTGTGGTACAACAACTTATACATAAAAGGAGGCTTTGAGAACCTGATGCTTGCTCCAAATTTAAGCTTATCCTCTCTGGGCAAATATTATTTGGCAGGTAGACGTGCGACTAATACGTTATTCAGAAGCAAGTTAAAATATGAACGGACTAAAATGGTATATAGCCTTGAGGGTGAGTATAGGTCAGATGTCCCTTCTTACTTTATGGTTCGTTATCATGGTAATACCAACCGTTGGAACAACACACAATTTGTCAACCAAAACAGTGTTCACTTCAAAGCCCTGGCCTATAACAAAAGGGGAACTTTTAGGCTTAGCGCATCTTACTGGATACTAGACCATTATATCAATTTCAACAATGCCGTGCCATTCCAGTACGGGGATACAATACATGTTTACCAGCTGAAATTTACAAAGCTAACAAAACTGGGTTTTGTCCATCTGGATACGTGGTTTAATATGCAATATAGTGACAAAAACAATATTGTAAATTTACCGCTGGCGAGTGTTCAGGCATCTTTGTGGTTGGATTTTTATATATTCAAGCATGCTATGAGGTTAAATCCCGGAGTAGACGCATATTTTACAACCGATTTTCATCAATATTATTACCATCCTGCAATAGTAGCTTTTTATGTTAATCCGGATCAATTAACAGGCTACGTACCAATTGTTAATGCTTTTATCAATGTCCATGTCAAACGTATGTCATTATTTTTCAAATTTGATTTCGTCAACAAAACCTTCCTGCCTATTGATTATTATTCGACAGTCACGCATTATCACTATCCTGAGTTTTTCTACCGTTTTGGCGCAAGATGGTGGTTTAAAAATTAAGAAATTGAGAAAAAATCATTAATTTAGTAGCAATTAGATATCTTCAGGCAATGGACAAAAGGATATTACTGGTAATCTTGATATTAGGAATAGCAAAATTCGTATTTTCCCAGTTTCCAGGCAACGTAAAATTATATCAAATACAAACACAGCATTACAGGCTTGTTTTTCCCAAAGAGTTATCAAGCCGGGCACACTCATTAGCAGGCTTTCTTGAGGCTACATATCCAGAAAATGCTAAAACTTTAAATGCTTATCCCCGTAGATTAACAATAGTCCTGGATAACCAGAGTACGGTTTCCAATGGCTATACTGCCCTTGGCCCCAGACATTGCTTTTGGTATATGACGCCATATTCAAGGACTACACTCGGCATTACAGAATGGGAAAAACTTCTTGGATTACATGAAATCCGGCATAATATCCAATATACGGCCCTAGATAGGAACTTCAACCGTTTATTACGTATATTGGATGGAGAATGGGGGCTAGCAGGAGGCATAGGTTGGTCTATCCCACAATGGTTTATGGAAGGGGATGCAGAATTTCAAGAAACAGTCATGTCAAGAAGTGGACGAGGAAGGACAGGAAGCTTTGCAATGCCTGTAAAAACTATTGCCCTTGAATATCCTCACAAAGACTTAAATTATTACAAATTCTTTTACCGTTCATACAACCGCTATTACCCAAATCATTATTACTTGGGCTATTATCTGGTTACTTATGTAAACAGGCACTATGGTCCACAGATTTGGTCAAATATCATTTACCATACTACAAAATGGGCCTTTCTGCCGAATGCCATGAATTTATCCTTAAAAAAATACACTTCCCTGTCATACGCAAGTTTATTTGATTCTACTTTTACTGAATTGAAAAAAATATGGAAAAACGGCATTGATACAACAAGGAGGAATGAGACATTGGCTATCCAACATAGACCTAAGCGGTCGTATACAAATTATGCCAACCCCTATTATGTTAACGATTCTACGCTCATATTGGTAAAAAGTGGTTTTGACCAGTTGCCCACATTAACCCTCTTGAACACAAATACCGGTAAAGAAAAAAAGCTAAGAGCTGTTCCGACAAAAGATATTCACTACTCCAATGGCATGGTAGTATGGTCAGAGATTAATCCTCATCTACGGTGGACTGAAGCTTCTTTTAGCAACATTTATTTATACGAAACAGGTAAAGACAAGATCAAAAAAATAACAAAAAAGGGCCGTTATTTCAGCCCGGTAATTTCACCTGACGGGCATTACATAGCCTGCGTTGAGATTGATTACAAACTTGTTCCATATTTGGTCATTATTGACCTAAAGACTAGCAGGATTGTAAAGAGGCAGGCTTTTGACCAGTTCGAAATAATACGTTTCCCCTGGTATACACCTGATGGACAAAGGATTTTGTTTAGCGCTACTAACAAACAAGGCAATGGGTTGTTTTTGTGGGATATTGAAAAAGGAGCCTTAACTACTGTTATTGAACCTACTAGTGATTTTATAATAGAAAAACCACTATTATGGAAGCATTACATTATTTTTAGCTCAGACATTAGCGGTACAGAAAATGTTTTCGCAATAGATACCTCTACAAAAATTATTTACCAAATAACACACCGGCCCTATGGAGCTATAAGTAATGATATAAACTATAAAACTGGAGAATTATTTATCCAGAATTACAGTGCCGATGGTTTTGAGCCTGCAGAAGTACTTTTACTAAAAAACAATTGGACAAAAGTAGAACAGATACGGCAAGAAAATTACTATTTGTCGGACAAAACTATCCCCTACATTAAAGATTACACTGCCCAAGACTGGACTACAGAAAATGCAGAAATAACAAGATACAGGCGTGTTCTCCACATGTTTTACCCCCACTCTTGGCTATGGAATATGCAGATAAACACCGACTCCTCATACGAAGCAGGTGTATCACTCTATTCACAGGACGTACTAAAAGAGCTAAGCATAGAATTATCTAGCACTTACCGGAACACAGGTCAAATAACAGACAAAATAAGCATAACATATAGCCACCTCTACCCTATAATGGAACTGAACCTCATGCAGTCCAGGAACTGGACTGATAACACTGCTAATATTTACGGAGAGTTTAACCTCTCTTTGCCATTACATTTTAGTAGAAACGTATGGTATAGGTACATGCAGGCGAAGGAAAAAAATGTTTTCATATACGACTTTGGTAGCAATAGCTTATTAAAAGCTACAGGTGCCCATTTATATTTACAAAATATTCGCAATATGAGCTACCGGGATCCGGAGTCCCGTATCGGACAGACCTTTTATTTTGATTATACTTATGTTTGGGGCTTGAATGATTACCAATATACAGG
>JALWNS010000236.1 GCA_027083655.1 Bacteroidales bacterium
CAGCAAAGGTCTTATTTGCTTCCCTTTTTTTCTGAGGATTAAATCAGTTATAGGTTTAATAATAGGATGATCACTCTTCAAAGTATTAGCAAAATATTTTTCAAAAGTGCTAAGCTCTTTTTCAACAGGCTTACGTATAATATCCAGTTCTCTCATTATTTTTATTCATTTTTTTAGACAAATAAATCAACTTTTTTGAATTTTTCCGAGTCAAACAGACCCTTATCTGTCATTTTAAGTTTTGGTATAACAGGGAGCGCCATGAATGACATTGTCATTAGAGGTGAATTAAGATCTGTGCCTAGATCTTTTACAAATTTTTTAAGTTCTGCATATTCGCCTGCTAACTTTTCACCATCTATGTCAGCCATAAGGCCAGCAAAGTTAAGCTTAATGTATCTCATCTCGCCCATACCATTGTTTGCAACAATACCACCTTTTATTTCAACCAATTTATTTATGGCGTCTGTTATTTCTGTATCAGAACATCCAATAGCAATTATATTATGGCTATCATGTGCTATAGTAGCTGCAATTGCGCCTCTTTTTAATCCAAAACCTGAAATAAAACCGATTGCTGGTTTTGCGTTTGGAGTGTACCTATTGACAACTACAATTTTTAGAATATCCCTCTTAGTATCAGGTACAATATATTCTCCGGCTACGCGAGGCTCGACAATTTCTTCTCCTGTTATAAGCTGTTTGTCCATCGCTTTTATAACCCTTATTTTTTGTCCTTTGCGCTTTATTTTAAGGTCTTCTTGGTTTATTTGCTTTGCCTCAAACTTATTAACAGGACTTTCTTGATTAACTTTAAAATTTATACCATGTTTTTGCGAATAGACCAATAGGCCATTTATATAGGTCTCTAGAATTTCAAACCCTTTAAGGTCCTCAACAATAATAAAATCTGCACTATCACCCGGTTGTAGTAATCCTACATTTAAATTATAATGCAATTTGGGGTTAAGGGATGCAGCGCTAAGAACGTTGAATAAATCATGCCCCTGTTCAATGGCTTTTTTTACTATTCTATTGATATGACCCTTTACTAAATCATCAGGATGAGAATCGTCTGTACAAAACATTACCATCTCTGGGTATTTTGCAATCAACGGGTGTAAAGCGTCGAAGTTTTTTGCGGCACTGCCCTCCCTGATAAGTATTTTCATTCCTAGTTTTATTTTTTCCTCTGCTTCTTCCAATGTGTAAGCTTCGTGGTCGGTTGTAATACCGGCTTGAATATATTTCTTAAGCTCTTCCCCTCTCAAACCAGGAGCATGTCCGTCTATTGGCTTATTAATTTTTTTAGCTGCATCTAATTTTGCCATGACATCAGGGTCTTCGAAGATAACACCAGGATAATTCATCATTTCGGCTAAGAAAAACAAATCATCACGGGCAAGTAATTTACCTACCACATTACTATCCATGACAGCTCCAGAAGTTTCGAAGCTAGTCGCAGGCACACATGAGGGGACACCAAAGAAAAACTTTAAAGGGGATTTTTTGCTGTTTTCCACCATAAATATTACTCCTTGCTCTCCTAATACATTAGCTATTTCATGTGGGTCACAAACCACTCCAACGGTTCCATTTTTTACAGAAAGTCCGGCGAACCTAGTTGGTATAAGCATAGAGCTTTCTATGTGAACATGAGAGTCGATAAAACCTGGAATAATGTATCTATTCTGTTCTTCATCGATTTTTATAATATCTATAATTCTGCCGTTTTCGATTTTAATTAAACCGTTATAGATTTCTTTTTTGACAACGTCAACTATTTTACCTTTAATTTCCATGATATATTGAGTTTAAAATTTCGATTGTTCCTCGAGGAACATTAACGCCCGAGAAAAATTAAAAGATTGTTTATATCAGATGGAGAAACGCCCGGGATTCGTGACGCCTGGGCTATATTTTTAGGTTTTATCTTATTTAGTTTTTGTTTAGCTTCTGTTGAAAGAGAATGAAGTCTGCTATAATCGAAGTTCTCAGGTAAAGGAATATGTTCTAGCTTTTTTATTTTTTCTGCTATCATCTTTTCTATTTCAATATAGTTTTCGTACTTGATTTGAATTTCCACGCTTTGTAAAATTTCTTCCCTGTTGAGTGTGATTTTGTCTATTTGTTCTTTAAGAGGCGGGAAAATTTCTATTAAATCAGAAAGTAATATTTGTGGCCTTAGAAGGATTCTCTCTAGCTTTACACTTTGGTTTATAGGAGTTGTATTTTTTTCTTTAAGAAGCGGGTTTACTATGTCTGGGCTAATACTGGTTTGTTTAATAAAATGGATAAGGTTAGAAATCTGCTCATATTTTTTTTCAAATATTGAGTATCTTTCTTCGTTAATAAGACCAAGTTGGTAACCTAATGGACTTAGTCTGTAATCTGCATTATCCTGACGGAGAAGTATACGGAATTCTGCCCTTGAAGTAAACATCCTATATGGTTCATCCACACCCTTAGTAACTAAATCATCTATAAGTACACCAATGTATGCCTGATCCCTTCCCAAAATAACTGGCTCTTGGTTATTAATGATTAAGTGGGCATTAATGCCGGCCATTAAGCCCTGGGCTGCTGCCTCTTCATAACCAGTTGTCCCATTAACTTGGCCTGCGAAAAATAATCTACGAATGTATTTGGACTCCAATGTGTGATAAAGTTGTGTTGGCTGGAAAAAGTCGTATTCAATAGCATATGCTGGTCTAAATATTTCCACTTTTTCCAACCCAGGGATCTTGCGCAAAGCTTTTACTTGCACATCGAGGGGAAGTGAAGAAGAAAACCCATTCAAATAATATTCTATTGTTTCAGTGCCTTCAGGCTCAAGAAATAGCTGATGCTGATCACGGTCGGGAAATGTTACAAGTTTATCTTCGATGCTCGGACAATACCGGGGGCCAATACCTTTTATTGTACCATTGAATAATGGAGAAAATTTAAATCCTTTTTGCAGCTCCAGGTGGGTTTGTTTGTTTGTATATGTAATCCAGCAACTACGCTCTGGTAAAATCATTTTCGAGTCCGGGTCAAAAGAAAATTTTCCTGGGGGATTATCTCCCTTTTGCTCAGTGAGAGCATCGAAATTAATAGTCCTGCCGTCAAGCCTGGGTGGAGTTCCGGTTTTCATTCTGCCGGTTTCTATCCCTAGTTGGGCCAATTGTTGGGACAAACCTATTGATGCAGGGTCGCCCATTCTTCCACCCTTGATTTGGGTATTGCCTATGTGAATAACACCGTTCAAAAATGTACCTGCAGTTATTATGACTGCTTTAGCAAAGAATTTAACACCTAAAGATGTAACAACGCCTTTGACAGTATTATTTTCGATAATTAGTTCTTTGGCGTGATCTTGCCAGAAAAATAATTTTGGAATTTTTTCTAACTGCATACGCCATTCGTAGCTAAATTTAAGTCTATCGTTCTGTGCCCTGGGACTCCACATTGCAGGTCCTTTGGATTTGTTGAGCATACGAAATTGAATCATTGTTTTGTCTGTAACAATAGCAGACAATCCTCCAAGCGCATCTATTTCGCGTATGATTTGTCCTTTTGCAATACCTCCCATAGCCGGATTGCACGACATTTGTGCTATTTTTGTCATATCTAGCGTTATTAATAGCACCTCTGAGCCCATCCGTGCTGCAGCAGCTGCAGCTTCACTTCCTGCATGTCCTGCACCAATTACGATTATGTCAAAGGTATCTTTCATAGTTCTGAAATTTTTTTCAAGTGGTAATCTTCTTTTTGTCTCATAGTTATTTGTTCCTCTTGTGTCTTGTCTTTGTAGCCTACAAGGTGGAGAATACCATGAACAATTACACGGTTTAGCTCGTCTTCTAATTTTTGCTCAAAAGTTTTGGCATTATCTTCTACTCTATCAATGCTTATAAATATATCGCCAGAGATAACATTATCATCAGAGTAATCAAAAGTAATTACGTCTGTATAATAATCGTGATTCAGGTATTTTTTGTTCATTTCAAGTAAATAGTCATCAGAGCAAAAAATAATATTTATTTCACCTAATTTTTTCCCTTCTTCGTCCGCTACACTCGCTATCCATTGTTCTAGTTTCTGGGGATATGGATATGTAAAATCAACATCTTCTGTGTGTAGGTATATCATTTTTCTGTAATTTTAAATTTCATAATTATAGTCGATCCATTGTTTTCGAAGTCTACTTTATCTGATAGAGACCTTATAATAAAAATTCCCCGACCTGTCTCTTTTTCAAGATTCTCTGGTAGAGTAGGATCTGGTATCTTGTTTGGGTCAAATCCCCTTCCTTCGTCACACACTCTGATTTCAATAGAATCAGCTTGAATACGGTAAGAGACAG
>JALWNS010000237.1 GCA_027083655.1 Bacteroidales bacterium
GTAAAAATCTTGATGCTTATGTTTCTGTCCATAAAATTTTCAGTTATCTCAGACCCAGATTTGTTTATGATATTTTTGTTGATGAGAAAGATGCATTTGAATGGTTGATATCATAAAATTTTTTATGTTTTAAAAAAATTATTTTATTTGCTTCGAGATAAAAATAAAATAATGAGCTTATGTACAACTTACTCAAAGGCAAAAGAGGTATAATTTTTGGCGCTCTGGATGAGAAGTCTATGGCATGGCGTATAGCAGAGCGCGTTGTCGAAGAAGGCGCAAAAGTTACACTCTCAAATACTGCTATGGCCATTCGTTTTGGCAAAGTCAAGGAATTAGGGGAAAAACTGGATGCTGAGGTTATAGCAGCAGATGCTACTAATCTAGAAGACTTGGAGAATGTTTTTCGTAAATCCATGGATGTTCTGGGAGGTAAGATAGATTTTGTTTTGCATTCAATAGGAATGTCGCTTAATATCCGTAAAAATCGTCCTTATACAGATGTAGATCATGATTTTTATATGAAAACGCTCGATATATCAGCTATTTCTTTCCACAAGATGCTTCAGGTAGCATATAAGCTAGATGCTATTAACGAAGGAGGATCTGTCGTGGCAATATCTTATATCGCAGCACAGAGGATTTTTGACAAGTACAACGACATGGCAGATGCTAAGGCTTTGCTAGAGTCTATTGCACGTAGCTGGGGATATTATTATGGTAAACATCGTAAAGTCAGGGTGAATACAGTTTCCCAATCACCTACACCGACCACAGCAGGGCAGGGTATAGAAGGTTTTGATCTGTTCTTTGAATATTCAGAGAAAATGTCTCCTCTTGGTAATGCAGATAGTAATGATCTGGCAGATTATGTGGTCACGCTCTTCTCTGATCTTACCAGAAAAGTGACAATGCAAAATCTTTATCATGATGGAGGTTTCTCATCTATGGGGATGAGTGAGGAGTTAATGAAGTTTATTCTGGAAAAGAAATAATTTTTTCACGGTATTATTATGACGGGAGGGCGCCTCGCAGAGGCGCCCTCCCGTCTTTTTCCGGTGGCCTGTTTTTATTGCAAGTTCTCACCATTCATTATTTGGTCATAGGCTTC
This sequence comes from Bacteroidales bacterium, assembly GCA_027083655.1. Taxonomy (GTDB): domain Bacteria; phylum Bacteroidota; class Bacteroidia; order Bacteroidales; family S143-33; genus S143-33. Next base: position 1,112 of record JALWNS010000237.1, read on the forward strand.
GAGCATAATTAACATTTCTGCAGCTGTGCGCATACTAATCTCCATTCCTGCTTTTTCATCTAACTTTAGTACCTTACTGACGCGTACATTTTTGTCTAATGAAATTTTGTTATTGCCTGCTTCAAAAATGTATTCATCCGGCCGAATAAGCAATTTATATTCCTGTCCTGAAAGGTCTTTGTAATAAACCACTGTGTTAGGACTCTTTTGTACATAATAGCCATAAGGTGACTGTGTGTAGCTTTGCCATGAAAGGTGCAGGCGTGGTTTATCGGCATAAGGACGTCCTGAAGTTGGGCAGAACGTTGTACAATTGCCACACTCATTACACCAGTCGGCGATGTTCAGAGTTTGGTATTGTTGGTTAATAACTACTGGTGTATCTTCTTCGATAGACATTTTGCCTTCCCGTATAATTACTTTTTGTGTGCTAATAATCTTAGGTTCAAGGTGATAATGCTGGTTTGCCATATTTGGACAGACGGTTGTACAGATATCGCAAAGCTTATCGCATAAGAGGCAACGGTCTGCTTCCTTAACTGCTTTGTCTATGTCTAGTGATTGGACTATCAGGCTAAAATCATGGCGGTTTTGTGGAGATGTGGTTTCTACTTTTTCAGCAGGTAAGCGTTTGTAACGCTTGAGTCTAAGACTCTTGTAGTCAATATCTATATCCTTTGGTTGCTCCCATGGATGGAAGTTTGGATTTTTCTTGCGGATAATGTTGTAAGAAGCTAGCTTCCCATCTGCAACTGCTTGCACTATTGACAACCCACCATTATTGGCATCGCCTATAATCTGATAGCCTTTGTTTTTGGCTATTTTTATTAAATCTTTTTCAACCTCCTGGCCAATAGCTGGTATAATAGTGTCCAGGTAGAGAACAAATTTTTCCCCTGTTGGTACAGGTTTAGGCCGGGGACTATCGGCTGTAGGTACAAGCTTCATTTTCTGTAGCTCTACGCCCACTACTTGGCCTTTATCAACAATATAGCGTACAGGTTCGACCTTTTCGATAAGCTCTATACCTTCGTCAAGTGCATCAAAAATTTCTTCCTCTTGAGCAGGCATGTATTCTTTTGTGCGGCGGTAAAGAATGTAAACTTTACCATCTGGTCCTGCCAGGCGTCTAGCCACACGTGCTACATCCATAGCAGTATTACCGCCTCCTATGACACCTATTGTTTTGCCAATTTTGACTTGTTTCCCTTCCCTTACTTTCATTAAGAATTCTAAGGCATTCAGCACACCCTGGGCATCATAGCCTGGTATGCGCAAAAGAGGGTTTATTTGTGCACCAATGGCAATTATGATGTCATCAAATTCTTTTTCAAGTTTATTGAGTAAATCAACAGTTACCTTTGTATTGTAATGCACGTTTACCCCCTGGTCAAGGATGCGCTCTATATCACGGGCCACCACATGCTCAGGCAGCCGGAAAAGAGGCAATGCCTTGGCAATCATGCCTCCCAGGCTAGACGACGCCTCATATATGTCCACATCATAACCGTATAGCCTGAGGTAAAAAGCTGCAGACAGACCAGCAGGCCCTCCTCCTACTATTGCTATACGGCCAGTGTTGTCAACTTTGCGTACCTTGAGCTTAAATGGTTTATCAAAATTGTATTCTGCAATAAAACGTTTTATTTCCCGTATTTGTAAGCTTTCTGTGTAATTCATTTGTGTACACTTGCTCTGGCAAGTATGATCACAGCTATAGCCCAGCACACTTGGGAAAGGATTGTCTTCTAAAATGACCTGAAAAGCTTTATCAAACTGCCTCGTTGCAGTAAAATACATGTATTCGGGTACATCCTGGTTAGTGGGACAAGTGTATTGACAAGGAGCAAAAATACAATCGTATTTCTCTAGCTTTTTGCTTGTTTTTATGGAAGGATCGTGCAAGTGTTGCTTATTGTAATATCCGGATGACAGTACATAATCGGCATAATCATTAAGGTTTTTCAGTGCGTTCTGTTCAGTGTCAGATTCGTGCGAAGTAGCGTTTATCAGGTCGTCTATACTTTGGAGTCCGTTGCGGTCCTGCTCCTGACGTAGCTGTTCGTAGTACTGAGCCAGGCGGCCATAACCACCGGGTTTGAGAAGATCACTACTGACAGTCACAGGAGCCAGTCCACTCCGGAGGACATTAACTACGTTAAAGGCATCAACACCGCCTGAGAAGGATATTTTCAATTTACCGTTGAAATAATTTTGGAATTTGCGCGCCAGGTTTATAGATATTGGATGCAGTGCGCGCCCACTCATGTACATTTCATCTGCCTGGAAAATGTTTTTGTTGTTCACAGACTCGAGCGTGTTGGTCAGCTTAATTCCAAAGAACAAGTTATTTTCTTCTGCCAGTTTGAGCATTCTGTTGACAATGTCAACGGCTTGTTCAAATTTTAGGTCATGCTCGAATGCAATATCTGGCACCTGTGTCCGAAAACCATTGTTTTTTAGTATGCTATTAATTTTTTCCTGTCCGAGTAGGGTAGGGTTGAGCTTAATAATGGTGTTTAATTTCCTCTCTTTGATCAGATAAGCTGCTATTTGCTCCACTTCATCTGGTGGGCAGCCGTGCATCGTCGATAGTGTGATATTGTCTGTTATTTTGCCAGGAATGTGTATCTGGTCGATCTGAGGATAAATGGGACGGATGAGGTCTATTTTCTCCTGCAACTCCTCTGTAGCATCTACCATTTTGTTCAGGAACCATTGTACATTATCTTGCAATATGCCTTTTAGGTCATATCCCACACTCATATTGAAAATTGTGCCTAGCCTGTCAAGGCCTAGTTCTTTTTGCAGGATGTGAATGATTATCCAGGCGTCAAGATATTGATCAAATGCTTGATGAATACGAAGCTCCTGTGACCATTCACAATTGTATCCTTCGTCTTGCATGTCTATACATGGCTTGGGTATATCCAGCTCATCGAGTGTCTGTATAGTTTTAAGCTCAATGAACCTGGCACCTGCTAACCATGCTACTACTATATTCTGTGATAACTGTGTATGTGGCCCTGCTGCGACACCTAGAGGAGAATCTACCTCATGGCCAAAGAATTGCGTACGGAAAAAATCCTGTTTCCTGGGCCGGAAAAATAATTCACTTGGCAAACCTAAAACATGTCCATTTTCTAAGTCTGAAAGAATAATTTTCAGTAGCTTAGGTAAAGGTAAAGGATAAAATTTGTCGTTAATTTTGGTCATATTCTGAATAGT
>JALWNS010000238.1 GCA_027083655.1 Bacteroidales bacterium
GAATAAAACTTTGTCAAAGATTTTCCAGGCTATTAGAATAGAGGTTAATGATGAGATAGAAAACCTAAAAAAATTTCTTAAAGCAGGCACCAAGGCTCTCAAGCAAGGAGGACGCTTTGTTATCATTACTTTTCATTCACTGGAAGACCGCCTGGTGAAAAATTATTTCAAGACTGGTACATTCGACGGTACTCCACAAAAAGACATGTTCGGCAATATTTATCAACCACTAAAACCTGTTAACAAAAAAGTTATCGTTCCCTCAGAAGAGGAAAAAAAAATTAATCCGCGTGCTCGCAGTGCCAAACTCAGAATAGCAGAAAAATTATGAAAAATAAGAAAAACAAAATATGGTCAAATAACTTTTTATTTTTTATACTGGTGTTCTTGCTAGTGCTCCTGTCCGATATTCTAAATTCGTACGGGGACAAACTACGTATTCGCAAAAACATGCTACAACAGGAGATTAACCTACTTCACACTCGTTATATTGAGACTTATACCAAGCTTTCGAACTTTCAGCTAATAGGTCAATTGGAGAAGTTAATTAAACAACGCAATCTTAATTTGACTCGGAGTGACAAACCACCATATATTATTTACGTGGACAAAAAACAAAAGAAACACTAGTGGTAAAAAAGAGTGAAATAAAACATAGAATTAATATTTTACTCAAAGGCTTTCTGCTCCTGGCGGTCTTGGTATCACTTAGGGTTGTATCCCTTAAAACAATACAAAGGCAGAAGTTTCTGAAATATGTTAATGTCCTGATGCCAGGAAAACCTTTTGGTCAAAGAGGTGATATTTACTCTATAGACCAGAAGATCATATCTACAACAGGCATAACATACGATGCATACTGGGATACATATACTCCATACATGAGCAAAAATCCTGAACTGATAGAAGATAAGTTAAGTGATCTTGCAGATAGTCTTGCAAACTTTCTTGGTCGTCCTAGGGACGAGGTATACCAGTTTCTGCTAAATAGTCATCATAAGAAACACCACTATGTTAAAATTGCAACAAATCTAAATATTAGCCAGGCACAGAGACTAAAAAATTTCCCTATTTTTAACCTGGGTCGCTATCGTGGTGGTTTAATCCTTCACCCTATAAAAAGACGGATACATCCTTTTGGGCAACTTGCCTACAGAGCAATAGGCGAATACAAATACTCTAAGTTTGGCGATGAAAGGCAAAGGCCTTTGTTTGGCATTGAATATTATTATAATTCGCAATTACAGGGCAAACAAGGTATAGTTGTTTACCGCAAAGGTCCTGGTAGTATAAACTTCATAGACAAGGTTATTATACCTCCTGAAGACGGTATAGATCTTATTTCGACCATTGACATGAATATTCAATATTATTTGCACAATGCATTGATCCGTCGCCTCAAAGAATTAAAAGCAGAGCATGGAGTAGGAATAATTATGGACGTTAAAACAGGCGAAATAAAAGCTATGTCCAATCTACAACTTTATCCCAAAGATTCGTCCTATTACGAAACCAGGAACTTTGCAGTACAATGGGCTTATGAACCAGGATCAGTCATGAAACCCCTGTCTATGATCGCCCTTTTTGAGACCTATCCCCACCTTAGCCTCAATATGCCCGTTAATACAGGTACAGGAGAATACCATGTTAAAGACCATGTTTTCCGCGATGACAAAAAAGGAGGCTATGGAACGCTTACACTCCAAGGAGTTATAGAACATTCGTCTAACGTAGGCGTGGTTAAGGTAATCCTCAAGTATTTCAAGCACAATCCACAAATCTTTATTAACAGACTTATTAACATCGGGATAGAAAGAAAAACAGGTATCGACCTGGCCGGAGAAACAGATCATCCTATTAAAGATACAACAACAAAAACATGGTGGGATGAAGTCTCATTAGGTCAGCTCGCCATTGGTTACGAACACCGTATGACACCATTACAAATCCTTGCTCTATATAATGCTATTGCTAATGACGGACTATATATTACCCCCCACCTTGTCTATGGATACAGGGAAAATGGAGAAATAATAAAACAACACTTTAACTACGAAAGGGGCTCTATTGCTTCACAAGCTACTATAAACAAAGTCAAGGAAATGCTCGAAGGGGTTGTGCTCCGTGGTACAGCCTCAAGAACTGTCAAAAGCGATATTGTTAGCATAGCAGGTAAGACTGGTACTGCACAGATTTATGACCCAGAAAAAAAAGCATATTTACAAAAATACAACACTACATTTGTAGGTTACTTTCCAGCAGACAAGCCACGCTATTCAATGATTATTGTTATAAGCAAACCAACAAAAAACCGCAGTGGCGCATTAGCAGCAGGCCCTGTCTTTAGGGAAGTAGCAGAAAAGATTATCCAGTACGAAACAACAAACCAAAGCCCTCAGGACTATATAGTCAATTTCTGGGCTAAAAAAACAGATTTACCCGAAGTTAAAAGTGGATTCAGAAGACCAATAATTAACTTGATTAACCATTATAAAATACCACATACAGATAAATCAGATAACAGCAAATGGATACGTGTAATTACTAAATCAGATTATTTAGAATTGGAAAATTATTATTACAAACAAAACACTACATATTATACTCTGACTATGAGCCCACTGGATGCGGCTTATGTAATGTCAAAAGTAGGATATAAAACACAAATGTACGGTGTAGGGGCTGTTGCCTCGGAAAAGAAATTAAAAGATAAAACCGTCAAACTAAATCTGAGATAATGATAAAAAAACTGGGTAACATATTAGAGGACATACCAGGTCTAAAACAAATAATAGGTGATATAGACCGAAACATAAAAGGTATACACTTTGACTCCAGGAAAGTTAAAGAAAATTACATATTCGTGGCATTGCGTGGCACACAAACAGATGGACACAATTATATACAGCATGCTATTAATAATGGTGCATCCACTGTTGTTTGTGAACAAATACCTCAGATTTACGACCAGCCCATAACACTGATTCAAGTAGAAAACTCACATCTAGCATTAGCCCGGCTTAGTACTAATTTTTACGGCAATCCAAGCCTTGAACTAAATCTGGTTGGTGTAACCGGGACAAATGGCAAAACAACAATTGCAACTTCCCTCTATCGCTTGTTCGAAAATCTGGGTTACAAGGCTGGCCTATTATCTACTATACGCTACTTAATGCACAACTTCGAGTGGCCTGCAACCCATACAACACCTGATCCCGTGACCATTAACATGCTTTTGCGTAAAATGGTCTCAGAGTACAATTGCTCGCATGCTTTTATGGAAGTAAGCTCACACGCCCTTGACCAGCACCGTGTTGCTTTCCTTGATTTTGACGGAGCAATATTTACAAATATAACCCATGATCATTTGGACTACCACCATTCATTCAAAGATTATATTTACGCAAAGAAAAAGCTTTTTGACCAGCTAAAACCCCAGGCTTTTGCACTGGTAAATGCGGATGATAAAAACCATAAAGTCATAACACAAAACACAAAGGCACAAGTTTATACCTTTGGGCTCAAGAACATGGCAGACTTCAAAGCTCGTATTTTAGAAAAACATTTTGACGGTACCCTGGCTGTAATCGATGGTCGAGAAGTTTGGCTCAATCTTATAGGAGAGTTTAATGTTTCGAACATTCTGGCCGTATATGCAACGGCAACATTATTAGGCATTGACAAAGACTCTGCCCTCCAGGCTATCAGTTCGCTCAAGCCTGTGGATGGACGGTTTGAAATTTTTTCCACAGATTATCTTACTGTCATTGTTGACTATGCCCATACACCCGATGCACTGGAAAAAATACTTACCGAGCTAAATAATATCCGCCAGCCAGGACAGCGAATAATTACTGTTATTGGAGCAGGTGGCAACCGTGATAGGGATAAACGGCCCAAAATGGGTAAGGTAGCTTCCCTTTTATCAGATGTGCTAGTTCTTACTTCTGACAATCCACGGGATGAAGACCCCGAAGAAATTATCAAGCAAATAGAACAGGGTACAAATAAAGAAGACTGTACTGTTATTAAAATAACTGACCGTAGAGAGGCTATACACTCTGCTATTACATTTGCACGCCGTGGCGACATTGTCTTAGTTGCAGGCAAAGGCCACGAAACATACCAGGAAATCAAAGGTATCAAATACCACTTTGATGACCGTGAGATTATTAAAGATTTCTTAGACATCAAAAATCATTAAGATATGCTATACTATCTGTTCAAATATTTAGACAAGCTCGATATACCAGGGGCAGGCGTGTTTAATTATATTTCTTTCAGAGCTGGGATGGCACTGCTAACATCATTACTTATAGCCATCTGGGG
>JALWNS010000239.1 GCA_027083655.1 Bacteroidales bacterium
AAAAATTGATTGATATTAATGATTTATGTCATTATCTTTCATCATAAAAAGGTATCATGAAAAATTTATTTATTGTCTTACTTGGTCTTGCTTGTCTTACACTAAGCTGCAAGAAAAATGACTACAGTTCAGAACAAAAGCCCAATGAACTAACTTATTTCCAGCCTTTTAAAGACAAAAGCGTCTTTTATACACCAATACCAGATAGCGTGGAAATAGATCCAAACTCTTCTATTATGGTGCAAAGCCTTATAGAGGAAGCCCAGGAAGGAATTGTAATAGCTGTAAAGTCATGGACTGTGCCAGTTTACTATGCTAATAGCACCACACCAAGGGTTGATGTAAAAATGACTGCTTCGTGGGCACCAAAGAAAAAATTAAAAGACGTACCAATACCTCCTTATGCAGAGCCTGATCCTTCGGACGACGGTAGCATGGTAATAATAGACCAGGAAAATGGCTGTATCTATGATTTCTGGCGTATGCGCTATAGCTTTGGTTCGTGGAAAGCCAGTTGGGGAAATGCTCTTGAGCTCACAAGTGATGGAATATTTCCAAAGGGGCTGTCGGCACGTGGCAGCGGGTTTGAGCTATTGCAAGGTGTCATCTGGCCACACGAGCTAGAAGCAGGGGAAATTAACCATGCCCTTGTATTTAGTTACGATTACACCAAAGCCGGAGGTCCTGTCCCACCAGCTACCGAAAGCGACGGCACATCTGATGACCCGCGGGCTATACCGGAGGGCGCACTCATCCAGCTTGACCCAGACCTGGATCTCGTAGCCCTTGGACTGTCGGGATACGAGCTGACAATTGCCCGTGCTATGCAAAAATACGGCATGTACCTGTGTGATGACGGCGGTGGCTTGCAACTTTATGCTATCAATCCTATTTGTGTTGGTGGGAATCCTTATGAACAAATCTGGGGCGACCAGGAATACGTATTTTTAAGAAAGATACCAGTGGACCGCTTCCGGGTCATAAAATTGCCTTCACAATACAATCCTGAGCTAGACATCGTGCCGGGCAAGTGCAACAATTTTGAATAACATTCAAGGCATATACACTGCACCACTTATGCTATTCCGCCTGGCGCCTGTAACAGGGGAAAAAACATTTTCCCAGCCCAGCCAGCGCAATAGCCCCAGGAAAGCAAAGACCATTGCCTCCTTGAAATCAACAAGCAACGGTTTTGGAATAATGACTTCATTTTTGACCTGTGATTTGATTAGTTCTAACAGATATTTATTCTTTGTTCCTCCACCTGTGATGAGCACACGGCCTTGTTCCTGGTTAACCACACGGGCAATCTGCCATGCAATGTGATGGTACACTGTGGCCAGCTTGTCCACTATTTCAATTTTATGTGCTTCCACTGCCTGCAAGAATTCATCATAAAACCAATGGTCTGATAAAGATTTAGGAGGCTCCTGTGAATAATAATCCAGGCTGTTAAGCTGGTCCAGCAGAGGCTTATGCACTTTACCCTTTTTCCCCAGCTGTCCATCGCGGTCATAGTCAAAACCAAATTGACGTGCAAAGTAATTCAGGGCGTAATTAACAGGCGAAATATCAAAGGCAATCATTCGGCTACGTATCGTCACATTGGAAAATCCGCCGAGGTTAAGCAGGATATTGTAGTCGGGGAACAAATAATAATCCCCGACTGGCACCAGAGGTGCTCCCTGGCCTCCCAGGGCAATATCCTGCGAGCGGAAATCGCACACCACAGGCAGCCCTGTTAGCGAGGCAATAACTGCACCATCACCAATCTGAAAATTTATCCCTGCATCTGGATAGTGAAAGACCGTGTGTCCGTGCGAGGCTACGAGCATTGGCTTGCTCTTGCCCTCGAGAAACTCATTAACCTGCCGTGCAATAAATTTCCCATACTGCTTGTGCAGCGCTATCAGGTTCAAGGCACTACCCTTTTGCGCTTTCCTCAGCTCCATAGCCAGCTCTCTGGGATATGGCACAGTCCTGGCCTCCAGAATACGAAAAGACCAGGAGACAGAAGTCTGTCTATCTCCTCCCGATTGTGCGCTTTGGTCATTCTTAAATTCGCACAAAGCCAGGTCCAGTCCGTCTAATGATGTGCCTGACATTATCCCAAGGGCAAGATAACGTTCCATTGCAGGATGGTTAAAGTACGTTAGCCAGTTGTTCTTTTATTTTTTCCAGCTCGTCCTTCATCTTGACCACGAGCTGCTGGATAGCAAAATGATTAGCTTTAGAGCCCATAGTATTTATTTCCCTCCCCATTTCTTGAGAGATAAAAGTAAGGGTCTTGCCTGCAATTCCCGTACTTTCGTTGATTGTCTGACGGAAATAATTTATGTGATTCTGCAGACGCACCTTTTCTTCTGTAATGTCATACTTCTCCAGGTAATATATCATTTCCTGTTCAAAACGGTCTTTATCATGATCAACTTTCAGCTCTGAGAGCGCAGCGAGCAACCGTTCTTTTACTTTATCTATTCTTTCCTGCTCGTATTGTGGTACTTGCGAGAGATATTGATCTATTAAATCAAGATGATTAAGTAAATCTTTCTCCAGTGCCTGACCTTCTTGCTGACGGAATGAAATTAATTGTCCAACTGCTTGCTGCAATGTTTGCATAACTTTGTCCCATATCTGATCATCAGGCTCTATACGGCTTGGCCTCAGTATATCTGGCAATCGCATGATTGTCTCTATCATGCTTATTTTCCGTGGGTTATAGCCTAATTTCCTAGCTAGATCCCTTATTGCTTTATAATACTGCTCTGCAGCTCCCACGTTTATTTCATAAGGGACAATATCTTGCCTTTCCAGGGTAACATAACACTCTACCTTCCCCCGGATGAGTTTTTGTTGCAGATAGCTTCTCAGATAAGGGTCTTTGTGATAATAATCAATTGGTAGCTTTAGCTTCAGATCAAAGGCCTTGCTATTAACAGACTTAATATCAACCTTTATATAAATATTTTCGTCCTGGTATTCGCTCCTACCGAAACCAGTCATTGAATAGATCATGGTTCAAAGTTTTTTAAAGTTTCTCAATACTAATTACTTGAGCGTGATAATTCTTTGCTTTCTCTTGGATAAAGATAGGTCCTAAACCTGGATAATAAAAATAACTTGTCTGTCCTTTAGTCAAATCTTTGGGCCTCTTATTAGGTTTGTGATATTTGTTTATATACCTGTACCTAACATCTACTCTCAAAACTTGCACTAAACTGTCTCCTAAGTTAATAGTATCCAATCCCGACGATATACTCTTATTAGTACCCAAAAAACGAAACCCTTGTTCTGGCCAGACAAATTTAATCCTTTCGCGGGCCTTGCCCACATGTCTTGCATCAAAGCTAAAACTCAAATTTTTTTCTATCTCATAAAACATTATATTAAACGAAAAAACATTATAATATTGAACCATCCTCAACGCCCCGGAGTCAACAATATAATTGGCATAGGAGTTAAAAGTAGAATCAAATAAAAACTGCACTGTATAAAGAGTATCATTAGACCTGTAAATCAATTCATTATAGTAATAACTACCTGTATCTGTCTCTACCTGCCATGTAAACACTAGAGTATCTGGCTGGTTAAAAATATACTTACTTCCATCACTTCCCTGATAATATGTTCTACATGCTGATAAAAGAAACAGCAAGGACAGAAAAAAAATTAGATTTTTCATACATTTATATTTAAACCAGGAGAACCCAGTTTTTTTGCTTAGCCACTTGTTTGAGCAATTGCTTCTGCTCTTCAGATAGATGGGTGCGCACAGCATAGAAATAAAGATTACCTGGGAGCTGCACGACCTCTTCTGGTATAAATTCCAATGGATTATTACTCACATTAAGCTCATCCAAATTGTCTAAAAAACCTATTTGCGGCGGTAGCTTCTTGATATTGTTATCACTTAAATTAAGCACAATCAACGAACGCAACTTTCCTATATGACCAGAAACACTCATCAATTGATTGTGATCTAGATATAACTCAGTCAGATACAATAATTTACCTATTGTCTCCGGCATTTGTTCAAAACGGTTATAGGACAAAACCAGCTTTAACAACGAAAAGGGTAAATCGGGCAAATCACGAAGTTGGTTATATGCCAGGTACAAAACCTTAAGCGACTGCAAAGCCACAAATTGCTCGGGTAGCCCAGAAAGACCATTACCAGACAAATTAAGCTCTCCTAAATATTTAAGAAAAACAAAAGAATCCGGAAGCTCAGTGATCTTATTACCACTCAGGTCCAATCTGGCTAAACGGTATAACTTTCCAAAATCCTCTGGCAGTCTCTCAAGTAAATTTCCCCCTATCTCCAGTAT
>JALWNS010000240.1 GCA_027083655.1 Bacteroidales bacterium
TGGCCTAAGTATCTACGATACAATGCAAATGATTTCATCACCTGTTTCGACAATATGTATAGGTATGGCTGCTTCTATGGGAGCCGTTCTTCTATCAGGAGGAGAGAAAGGACGCAGGTTTATCTTCCCTAATGCAGAGGTAATGATACACCAACCATCTATCGGTGGTGTTGTACAAGACCAAGCCGCTAACCTCTATATAACTGCCGAACATATCAAGAAAACAAAAGAAAGGCTTATCCGTATTCTGTCAGAAAATACAGGACAACCTTATGACAAAGTCCTCCAAGACGCAGACCGTGATTACTGGATGGATGCAAATAAATCTCTAGAATACGGCATAGTAGATGGCATAATTGACAAAATCCAACTCTAATGGCAAAACCACATCAACATAAAAGCGGAGAATTAAAATGTTCATTCTGTGGGCGATCCGAATCTGAAGTTAAATTCATGATCCGCGGTTTATACGGTGCTATTTGCGATGAATGTATCGTCCAGGCCCACGATATTTACACACGCGAGACAAAGAAAGAAGAGAAAAAAGTACATCTCGAGCGTTTCAAGGACCTAAAACCCAGGAAGATTAAAGCTTTTCTCGATCAATATGTCATTGGCCAAGAAGAAGCTAAGAAAGTACTATCCGTAGCCGTGTATAATCACTATAAAAGGCTTTATTCTAACCTGCTCGAGGGTGACGTAGAAATAGAAAAATCCAACGTCCTGCTGGTAGGTCCTACCGGTACGGGTAAAACACTTTTGGCTCGTACAATAGCCAAGATGCTGGATGTTCCATTCGCTATAGCCGACGCCACCACACTGACCGAAGCCGGCTATGTAGGCGAAGATGTGGAGAGCATCCTGACACGGCTACTGCAGGCTGCTAATTATAATGTTAAGCTTGCGGAGATGGGCGTTGTTTTCATAGACGAAATAGACAAAATAGCCCGCAAAGGCGACAACCCTTCTATTACGCGAGATGTATCAGGCGAAGGTGTGCAGCAGGCATTACTGAAATTGCTCGAAGGATCTGTAATTAATGTACCTCCACAGGGAGGCCGTAAACATCCGGAACAGCAGTTCATCCAGGTTGACACATCAAACATACTGTTTATCTGCGGTGGCGCCTTTGACGGCATTGAAAAAATAATTGCCAAACGTCTGAATACACAAGTCGTTGGTTACAACCGTGTCAAAGCCGCCGAGCAGGTTGACCGCGAAAACTTGATGCAATATATTTCCCCGCATGACCTGCGTGCATTTGGATTAATACCAGAACTTGTGGGCCGTGTGCCGATAGTAACACATCTTGATCCTCTGGACCGTGAAGCACTCAAGCAGATATTAACCAAGCCTAAGAACGCCATAATCAAGCAATACAAAAAGCTCTTTGAGATTGACGGCATAAAACTGGAATTTGAGGATGCCGTGCTCGACTATATCGTTGATAAAGCTATAGAATACAAAGTCGGGGCAAGAGGCTTACGATCCATTGTGGAGACAATTATGACCGACGCAATGTTCGAAGTTGAGGAACATAAAGGCAAGCTCGTTATAACCTTAGATTATGCAAAAGACAAAATCGAGCGCGACCATGCAAAACGGCTGAAATTTATCTAACTTTCTGTATATCCACTGTACATACGAAAACGGGAGGCAGAGCCTCCCGTTTTCGTATTTCAAATATGTATTGTACATTTATTTCACCACTAAAGTTGTATTATAAAATTTGTCCCCTGTATTTATCCTTAGCATATACAAACCTGGCTTGAGTGAGCCAAGCATGATCTGGTTATGTATAAGAACCTGTGTCTTGATCAAACGGCCATCCATTGTATAGATATCCACCCTGCTATTATCAGGGGCATTGATATAAACATAACCATTAGCCGGATTAGGATAGACCATTGGAACAGGAGAAATATCCATTTTAGCAAGCTGTGCACTTCGATCTCTTATAACTTCTGATTTTGCCCCGAAATCTACTGTGTAATCTTCTGTCTCTCCATAACGCGGACTATAACAAGCATCATGGTAATAATCGTCATTCATTTGTATTCGTAATCTTGTCTGCCCTGAAGCATAGCTAGGTATTGTTATCTCCATATAATAGAGCGCATCATCTGTTGTATAACCCTGGGCTAATGTTTCATCCGCATCGTCAAAGTCCCCATCTTTATTAAAATCAATCCAAACAGACCAGTACTCTGTATAGAACCTAAGTTTGAATCCTGCCTGAAAATAAATAGGATATGTCTGGCCGGGTGTTAGATGTGCAACAAGAAATGTATTATCTTCATATCCACTCGAAGACTGGCCAGAATAATTACTCATATCACCTACCTCTATATAATCTATCCATTCAAAACGCGTATATCCATCAGGTTCACAGTAAGAAGGAGTTAAAGTTGTGAAAGAATAAGAAGACGAATAATCTGAAATTGCATCGTTACATACACTAGCTACCTGGTATTCATAAGTCGATGAAGCAGACAATCCTGATAAGTAATACGAATTTGTGCTTGTACTAATCACTATCCAATTTGTAGAGCCCACAGGCCTATATCTAACATAATAAGACTGGGCAGATGAGATGGCATTCCACGAAAGTTCTGCAGATGTAACTGTAACATTAGCTACATCCAGGCCATCAGGGACATAGCATATTGGAGTTTCCACACCTGAAGGTGAAAAGGTATGGATACCCAGGTTATCAAAATAATCCTGTGGATAATCAGTCCATTGGCTATGGTCGTATACTGTGCTTGGTCCTGTAATATCGGAATTTCTTATCATAGTCACATCCTGGGCATAGTACGAAGCATCATTAAATACGCCTATAATGTCAATCATTGTTCCATTCTTCCAGAGGGAAACAGCATCATTGCCATTAAATAAGAGCTCAGTCGAACTTGTTGTCATATCTGCTTTATCAAGCACCTCTTGTGAAGCAGATGAATGAGCAACAACAAAAGATTCTCCATGATGCAAGATACCAGAAAGCTGCAGGCCTCCCGACCAATCACCAGCACCATTAGCTTGCTCTTTTATAACATAATCACTTAAATCAATATCATGGCCTGTAAAATTAGACACTTCCAAAGCTTTATTATAACTACTGCCTTCAACATATTCAGAAAAGAAAAGATCTGTTGCATAAACATTAGACTGGGATTGCAATTGCCCGCTAACCATATTACTTGCATCACTTACACCATAAGAATTAAAAGCCTTAACATAGTAATAATAAACAGTCCCACTAGACACCTGTGTATCTGAATAATTTGCTGTATTAGAAGGCAAGGTATCAATTGGATAAAAATAATTAGCATCAGTAGATCGGAACACATAATAGCCATCTTCATTGCTTACGTCTGTCCATATTAGAGAAAGTGAGCTTGTCCCCTCTGTGATTGACAAATTAGAAGGAGCTTCTGGTGCGTTAGACGTGGAACCATCACCCCAAATCAAATCGGCATACTCAGGATGATCAATAAAAGGGTTACGGTTATGCTGATATTGATAAATAACCTCATTTCTGTGGCGCTCAAAATCATCAACAGGATCTTCCTTATTCCATCTCAACAAATCCGAAAGCTTAGCATGAATAGGCAACGTCGTGTACTGGTCAGAAGGAATACTATCAATAACCTCAAGATCTGGCTCGCCGTCATCACCTTCATAGCGCACTGCCATATAAAATATTATACGTGCAACATCCCCCTTCACTTCATCACGTGGTTTCCAAAGCCACTCGCTTGTGCTATAATAGCTACCTGTGAACTCACCATCTAAATAAACTGGCTCATTACATTCTGCAAACCAACGATTACTTCTGAGACTATTCATAGTTGGGTCACACGGCTTTAGGTTGTGTACATCTGTACCGGGCCCCAAATCCGTTCCAAAATCCCCTCGCGATTTAGCCCATACATGCTCACGCGTCCAACCATTACCATCATCATACTCCAATGCTCCATTAACAGAATGCCCACAATAAATCTCAATAACATTTTCCGGGTTATTCGGGTCCTGGTCAGAGACCTTTAGAATATCCCAAACATCTGTTGATGTAGAAGTGTAAGGATAGAAAACATTGCCTTTAATAATGTCATGCAAGGCTGCTTTTAACTCTGCACCTGTCTTGCCAGTTGCTGCATCATAATAGCCATCTGGTATTTGACCTAAACCTGTGATAAATAAAAAAACAGATAAGAAAAAAAGAAAAATCCGTTTCATTCTCTCCAGTATTTGAATTTTAAAAGGATAAATC
>JALWNS010000241.1 GCA_027083655.1 Bacteroidales bacterium
AAAATGATAGCACAGTCATTCTCTTTACTATACAAGAAATCAAAAAAAGGGGAAGTAGCTTTCACGCACCAGTCCAGAAGGGACAGACTATAAAAATCATTTCTAAAAAATCCGGTCTTAAAGCAGTCCAAGCTTATACTATAGAGATAAGTGGTCTGGAACAATTAGGCGGAAAATATCAATATAACCTTATCAGAATCATTCAATAAAACAATAAAACTAGTATTATGAAAAAACTTTTATTAACACTTGCACTTCTTTTAGCTGCAGTTTATTTATTTCCACAGTCACAGCGCCCTATAGTCCAGACGAAAGACGATCCTCAAGCCCGCCAGGCATATGAATTCAATAGGATCAAAAATCCATACACTGGACTAGTGCCACAGGACATAAGGGAAAAAGAGTTAGCTTATGTTCTTTCTCCTGAAGCAGGATTACAAAATATGCAAAAGGCGGTTAGTATTAACTGGATGCAACGCGGACCATGGAACGTGGGAGGCCGCACACGTGCACTTGCTTTAGATTTGACCAATAATAACAGAATTATTGCAGGCGGCGTGTCTGGTGGTATATGGATCTCAACCGATGGCGGCACTTCATGGACAAAAGCCACAATAATCGATGACGCGCATTCTCCAGCAGTTACTGCTTTAGCACAGGATCCTAGCAATCCCCAGATCTGGTATTATGCAGGTGGTGAATATTTAGGTAACTCTGCCAGTGAAACCGGTGCAAGTTATAGGAACGGCGGCGTATACAAGTCCACTGATGGAGGACTGACCTGGACAAAAGTATATTCTTCTGGTAATTTAACAGTCTTTGACAGTTACCTGGATTATGTATGGAACATGAAAGTAACGACAAATGGAACCCTACTTGTTGCCGCCTATGGAGGTATTTTAAGATCTACAGACGGGGGACAAACTTTTAGTATTGTTATTGACTCAGACCCAAATAATTATGGCTACTATTCAAGGTGTACAGATATAGAAATTGCTACAGATGGTACTATATATGCAGTCTTGGACATTAATGGGCAGAATTATGGTGTTTTTAAATCCACAGATGATGGTCAAAACTGGACCAATATTACACCTTCTAGCTTTAATGTACACAGAACCGTCCTGGCAACAGCACCTTCCGCACCGGATACTTTATATGTTTTAGGTTACAAGAGCACAGATGCCACTGGGACTGAAAGTTTTAGCTTCTGGATGTATGACAATAATTCTGGCACCTGGGACGACCGTTCTGCGAATATTCCTGCGTTAGGAGGACAGACAGGAAACTTTGATTCTCAAGGAGGTTATGATCTGGTAATTAAAGTTAAACCAGACGATCCTAATCTTGTATACATTGGCGGTACAAACCTGTTTTTCTCAACTGACGGTTTCTCTACAAGCAATAATACTTACTGGGCAGGTGGTTATACTCCACAGAATAATTCGTATGCCAATTATACCAACCACCACCCCGACCAGCATAGCTTGGTGTTCGACTTCACAAATCCTGCCATACTTTACTCTGGCCATGATGGAGGTATTAGTAAAACAACAAATAGCACAGATACACAAACCAATACTTATGGCGAAACAGTAGATTGGGTCTCCTTGGATAATGGCTATATGACTACACAAGCTTATGCAGTAGCACTTGAACCAACGGGGAATTTTGCGAATATTTTAATAGCAGGTTTCCAGGACAATGGAACATGGATCACAGACAACACTAATTTACAGACTGAATGGGTTAGATTTCTAAGTGGTGACGGAGCCTTTTGTGAAATAGCCCCTAACAGGAAAATCATACTCGAATCTTCGCAAAATGGTTCTACTTATGCAGACCTATACGATGATAATGGTAATTATCTAGGTTGGGCTTATGCTTCACCAAACCTAAATGATCCTTTATTCATAGCTCCTTTTGCCCTGGATCCTAGTGGAAACATCCTATATTACCTGGATGATACAATTGTATGGCGAAACGCAGACTTATACACTAATCTCTCTAACAACATTAGTAATAGCTCACCCCCTGCCGGCTGGACACAAATGACAAACACTGCCATTACAGGAGGAGATTATTTCTCTGCTGTAAGTGTCTCAACCAGTCCCGCTAATATCCTTTTCCTGGGGACTGCAAATGGTCATGTTTATAAAATACTTGACGCCAATACCGGAGATCCTAATCCCACAGAAATTACAGGCTCCAACTTCCCAACTGGAGCTTATGTCTCTAGTATAGCAGTGGATCCTGCAGATGCCAATAATCTTATTGTCACCTTTTCTAATTATGGTGTGCAGAGCATCTTTTACTCCTCGGACGGTGGCTCTACATGGTTGGATGTCAGCGGTAATCTTGAGGAAAATCCTGATGGCTCAGGTAATGGACCTTCTGTCCGGTGGGCTGCTATCCTTAACTATAACGGTACCAAAAATTACTTTGTTGGCACTAGCACAGGATTATACCGTAGCGATAATATAACCTCTGGTACCTGGACACAAGAAGCAGGTAATATTATTGGCAATGTTGTGGTAGATATGGTCAAAACCCGTTCTGCCGATGGTACCATAGCCGTGGCAACGCACGGAAACGGTATTTTCACAGGACAGCTTGCTTCTGCTACGAGTTTTATAAATACTACACCAACCCAGGACCTTAAAATTTATCCTAATCCTGTATCCAACGGCATTGCAACAATTACACTACCTGAGGCTTATGGTAAATTATTAATTTTCAACACTAACGGTCAACTTGTGTACCATTCCACACCAATAGAAAAGAAGCATACATTGCATCTCGAACCTCTGGTTACAGGTACATATTCAGTTATATATTTCAGTAAAGGTAAAACATACACACAGAAGATAATTGTCCAATAATATAACATTAAAAAAAGAGGATGCCTTTCCAGGCATCCTCTCATTTTTTGGGCACTTGAAAAATGTAAATATTATCACTGTTTTATTAGAGACCCACTGCCAACACTATTTACAACTACTTTCCCAGGATTACCATGGTAGTATACATCACCACTACCCATTATATTAACATCAAGTTCGTTTTCAACCGTAGCATGAACATCACCCGACCCCATTAGCTTAACAATCAAGCTACTAACCTTAATATCTTGGATATCGCAGTCACCTGATCCTAAAACTTTGACTCTAGCAGTACTAGCAGAATCCCCTTTTGCGACCACATCACCAGACCCTGCCAGATTTATTGTTAAATCATTTACCTGCCCCGGGATATTAATAACCGCATCACCTGACCCAAGAGACGAAAAAACCAAATTCAAAGACTGGGCTACAGTGTTAAACCTCAGGTCTCCTGATCCTTTAAGGGTTACACTTACCTCCTGTGATCCATCCAAAAGGGCATTAAATATTATATCCCCAGAACCGAGAGACTCAATAAAAATTCCCTGGGTAGAAGCAAATTCTCCACTTACTTTAATATCACCAGAACCCAGTGAATAAATACCATTTAACTCTGGCATTGTTATTTTCACGGAAGCCCGCGAGTTTCTTATGCAGCCTTCGTATCCGATTTCTAACTTGTCACCATGGACAACGGTTTTCAAGTAAGGCAAAAGATTCTCATAATCCGTCACTTCTACTGCATACTTATCCCCTGAAATTATTTCTACGTCCATTGACCCTAGAACTTTAATTTTTGTAAAATCTTTTATATCCCTACTTTGTGTCACTATTTTACCCTTGCCAGAGATACAGCCCGTAGAGGCTGGAGTGCAAACGATTGACTGGTTTATCCAAACCAATAAAGTACTGACTAGTAAAAAAATAGTCCTTTCCATTGCTCTAGATTGTTTTGTTTTTAAGTTGTTTTTTTAATTCTAAGTATTTTTTAATTAGTTACAAAATTTATTTCTTAGAGTCAAAGTTTATAAATATTTAGAAAGATGTACAACCACAGATTTATTGCTCTAGAGAAACTTTTGAACAATACACATTACACTGAGCAAATAAATCTACCTTCTGAAAGGGTCTCCGAAATTTTCGGCATTAATGTCTTTGACATTGACAAGATGCAGAAATATGTATCCCGCCGTGCTTTTGAAAATTTGATGCATGCTATTAAATCAGGTTCTAAAATCCAGCGTTCGGATGCAGACGAGATAGCGGCAGGCATGAAGGCCTGGGCCATAGAGAGAGGCGCTACACACTACACACACTGGTTCCAACCTCTGACAGGGTCTACTGCTGAGAAGCATGATTCTTTTATCGACTTTGAC
>JALWNS010000242.1 GCA_027083655.1 Bacteroidales bacterium
GTGTATATATGCTACATCCTTTAGGTAGCTAGCTAGTTTGTTTGTGAAATCGCCAACAAAGACTCCAGGGGGAATGACGGAAGGTATAGCTACGGTATCGGATGTGCCTATTAGATAAAACATTTTTTCTTTTTTTTATAGAAACACTTAATTTTAGTATAACCAAAATTACGATTTTATGCTAATCTTAAAAAACAAAGCTATGAAAAAGTTAGTTATCTTTTTGATCAGTGTTTCTTTCTTTTTTTCAAGTTGTGATGTCTTAATGCAAGCACTTGAACAGACCGCTAGTGCTACTTCTTCTCCTTCGGAGTCAGAGGTTATACAAGGTTTGAAAAAAGCCCTCGAGGTAGGAACAGAGTATGCAGTCAATCAATTGCATAAAAAGGACGGATATTACGGCAACTTAGCAGTAAAGATATTGTTGCCTCCTGATGTTCAGAATGTTATAGATGTAGCGGTTAACAATACTACAGTAAAAAGAATGGGGCTAGACAAAGTACTCAAAAGAAAGGTAGATGATGTCATACTGGCCGTTAATCGGGCTGCTGAGGCTGCAGCTATTGAAGCTAAGCCAATTTTTATTAATGCTATTCGAACAATGACCATAACAGATGCGTATAATATCTTAAAAGGCCAGGACATTACACGCAAAACGCAGGGCTTTGATTCCCTGGCAGCTACACATTATATGGAATATAAAACCAGACCACAGTTATTTAACCTATATAAACCAAAGATGGAAGCAGCATTGGATCGTGATCTGGGTTTAGGTTTTTCTGCTAATGATGCATGGAACACTACCATAAAGTATTATAACAATTATATAGCTACCATATTGAGGAAACCAAAGATTAATTATACTCTGGCCGATTATGTAACAAACAAGGCACTGGATGGCCTGTTTTATATGATAGGAAAAGAAGAAAAGAAGATACGCCAGGATCCATACCAGTATGGATATGACATTATACGCCGTGTGTTTGGCTACGTAAAAAGCAACATGTAATGGTAAATTTTCTTAAGTTAAAGGAAATAGATTCTACAAATGACTTTGCCCGCAGATTACTCAGAATTTATCCACTAGATGAAATAAAAGATACTGTCATTAGCGCGTTTTACCAGACAAAGGGGCGGGGAGTGGGAGCGAACAAATGGTTGTCTGAAAAGGGTAAAAACTTAACGTTTTCGGTTATTCATATACCGGATTATTTGCTAATAGACCAAGCTTTTTACTTGTCCAAGGCAGTCTCTTCTGCAATTGTCGATTTTTTGTCAACCTTTGGCATAGAAGCCAGTATTAAGTGGCCAAATGATATTGTGTGTCATTATCGTAAATGTGCAGGCATATTAATAGAGAATACAGTATCATCTGTACACAAAAAAATTAAAGTTGCGGTCATAGGCGTGGGGTTGAATGTCAACCAAACGGAGTTTTCTCCTGAGTTGAGTGCTATATCTATGAAACAAATAACAGGCATTGATTATGATCTAGGGCATTTGCTTGAGATTGTTGTTGATAAAATATTTTATTGGCTAGAGGCTTTGAGGAGAAGACAATTTAATGAGATAGATAGTTTTTATTTTACCCATCTATATTTGTTCAACCAGATTTCGATGTTCAGAGCGGATAATAAAGTTTTTCGGGGAAAGATACGGGGAGTGGATCAATATGGTCGCTTAATTTTAGAGATACCTGAGCAAAATTCATTAAAATTGTTCTGGCAAAAGGAAATAGAATTTTTAAATGTTTAAAGTATGGAAGAAGAAGTTAAGTTGGTTGATATAGAGCATCTTATCCGTAATAGCAAGAATAAATTTTTGCGAAATTTACCAGATTGGGGTATCCGCTTTATCAAGAGGACTATTTGCGAAGAAGACTTTAACAGGATTTATAACAGGTTTAAACATCTGGAAGGCATAGACTTTCTACGTGGAGTGTTATACGAAGAATTAAAGGTCAAAGTAAATTTTCTTGGCGGAGAGGATATTGATCCCAATGGGCGGTATGTATATGTAGCTAATCATTCTCTGGGTGGCATAGATGCTATGGCCCATATGGATCTGGTGTATAGGCATCATGGGAAGGGGGTGTCACCATCTAATGACCTATTCGAGTTGATACCCAATTTGCATCCAGTCATTATGGGGGTTAATGTTTTTGGACGCAATCCAAAGGAACGGGCTAGACAGCTAAATGAGCTTTTTGCTTCTGATTTGCCTGTGATGATGTTCCCATCAGGAGAGGTGTCACGTCTGATAGGTTTGCGCATCCGCGATCCTCAATGGAAGAAAACTTTTGTTACCAAAGCAGTTCAGTACCATAGGGATATTGTGCCGAGCTTTATTTCTGGGAAAAATTCGTTTTTTTTCTATTTTATTGCTAAATTACGTAAGCTTTCAGGCATAAAGCTTTATATTGAGACAATGCTTCTACCACGAGAAATGCTTAAGCAATATGGTTATGAATTAACAGTTTACACTTTAGACCCAATAAGCTGGAAAGAGATAAAAGAAAGTGGTAAATCAGACCAGTGGTGGACACAAGAGATATATAAACGCGTATATGAAGCAGGGAAAAAACTAAAAAAACTAAATCGATGAAAAAAACATTTGTTTTAGACACTAATGTCTTGCTACATGATTTCAAGGCTCTTTACAACTTCGAGGAAAATGACATAGTTCTCCCTATTACAGTTCTCGAAGAGTTGGATAAGTTCAAGAAAGGACACGATACCTTGAGCTTTCATGCTCGCCAGGTTATGCGTGAGCTGGATAAACTATCCCAGCAGGGGGATTTTCAGAAAGGTGTGCCATTAGGTAATGGCCGCGGAAAATTGTTTATACTCTTTGATGAGGAATTATCTGAGCACTATAAAGGTGCTTTTTCTGAGAAAGTAGCCGACAACCGTATATTAGCGGTAGCAGACCATCTGCGGAATATTTTGGATGAACCTGTCATTCTAGTTAGCCGTGATATTAATCTCCGTCTAAAAGCTAAAGCTATAGGTATAGAGGCTGATGATTACCGCACAGACAAGATACATGATTATGATAAGCTATTTAAAGAAACAAATACATACGATAATTTTGACCCGGAGCTTTTGAATCTGTTATATAAGCAAGGGTATCTAGACCTTGATCTTTGCCAATTTGATAATCCTCCGCTGGCAAATGAATATTTTATCCTCAAAAGTAACGGTAATCATGCTTTGGTGACATATTATGCTAAAGATAATGTAATTAGGCTAGTTGAGAAGCATTATGCTTACCATATTAAACCACGTAATGCAGAGCAGACATTTGCGATGGATGCTTTGCTGCGTGATGATATACAACTTATTTCACTTACAGGGCGTGCAGGTACAGGTAAAACATTATTAGCCCTGGCAGCAGCTCTGGAGCAGAGTAATAAATATCAAAAAATAATGTTAGCACGTCCAATAGTAGCATTGGCGGATAGGGATCTGGGTTATTTGCCTGGTAGCGCACAAGAAAAGGTTAGACCATATATGCAGCCATTATTTGATAACCTTACAGTAATTAAGCAGGCGGCAGGCCAGGGTAGTAAGGCAGCAGAGAAAATAGACAGGATGCTCAAAGAAGAACAGCTTGTTATAGAGCCTCTGGCATTTATACGGGGACGAAGCCTTCCAAATATTTTCTTTATTATAGATGAAGCCCAAAACCTCACACCCCACGAAATAAAAACTATTATTACGCGTGCAGGCGAGGGTTCAAAATTAGTTTTTACAGGTGATGTGGAGCAAATAGATACACCATATTTAGATTCCACTTCCAATGGACTTTCGTATATGTCAGAGAAAATGCAAGGACAGGAGATTTTCGCTCATATTCATTTGTATAAGGGGGAAAGAAGTTATTTAGCAGAGCTAGCAAGCCGTTTGCTTTAGTTTTAAATAATTATTAAATATTTTCGTCAAACTTTTGCGAGGTTTCTATATTATTATGTCTATTTTTATAAAATGTTTTGAATGAGGTAGTATGGATAATTATAAGGTTGTTAATTTACTCAAAGAAACCCGTACATGTAAAGTTTTCTTAGCATATAGACAGGAGGATAATATTGAGGTTTTTTATAAAGAGATAAAACCAGAATTAATAGATTTAGGTTTTGATAACCGTTTTTACCATTGGGCCAAGATATTGATAGAGCTTAATCATCCTAATTTGGTTAACTATCTGGATTTTGTCTGTGAACAGGGGAAATATGCTTTTGTTGTCGAAGATACTAG
>JALWNS010000243.1 GCA_027083655.1 Bacteroidales bacterium
CTCTATCCCTATACTGTCTGTACATTCTCTCGTATTCTTTGGCAGAATAAATCTCCTTAAGACGCATATATTCATCTGTAGTAATACCAAACAACGGAGCTAATTCCTCCATAATATTATCATTGTCAAGGGCTTTGATGTTATCGTAGACAAAGAGCTGAAACAAAAGCGTATATAGGAAACGTCTATCCCAACGGGACATTAGCCGGAGCAGTGATCTAAGACTCTTCCCGGCAGTATCAAACCCCAGGTCAAATAAAGCCAATGCTTTCTGTGCCACCTCATTACCATAAAATCTTACTAGTGTCTGATAAATAATTTGTTTATCATCATGGGAAAAATTTTTGTACTTACCCAAAAGATACACAAACACTATATAAACATATGCAAACAAAGGTAAGCTACTGGTCTGGCGTGCAATACGCCTGGTGTGGATACTAAAGCCTATTAGCAACAAAGCCACAATAACAAAAACTGTAGCACGGCCAATAATTGCTAACAATGGTGAGAGTAAAACAACAAAAATTAGCATGAAAGTCCAGAGCTCCAGCAAGCGCGTCCGGTTCTCTTGCTTGACAGTATCATATTTATGCGCCATCTGATCTCGTGTCCTGCTAAGGTCAAAATAAGGACAAAACGCATAAAAATCTGGCTTTTTGCCAGTTATACCACACATCAGACCTTTTCGGCGGTCACCATAAGCATACTTACAACTGCGACAAAGATTAGTTTTTGGTGGAAATCTAAGTTTTATTCTATGAATGTTTTTACTCAAATGTTTTTATTTGCTATTTTTGGGGCTATCCAAATGTAAAATTACTAAAAAGATGCGAAAATCAATATTTTATTCAGCCATAGGTTTCTTTGCCGGTATGTTATTCATGGGATTTATTTCCAATGAGCTAAATCCCCTCTCAAACCAATTGGTAAACTCTGTGCTATGGTATCAACAATCTGACGAGATGAAGGCCATTTATTTGCAAAATTTCAACTGGGCTAAACAAATAGTAGAAATGGAGAGTATAAAAAACCAGGGGCAGCATAAATTAGCAGTCATCGTTGACATTGATGAGACTATGTTAGATAATAGCCCATTCGAAGGTATGCTTATACACAAAGGTAAATCTTATAACCGTCAGCTATGGGATGAATGGGTAAAACGCAGGGAAGCCAGGGCTCTGCCTGGAGCAGTAGAATTCACTCAGTTTGCACAACGCCATGGGGTAGAAGTATTTTATATATCAAACCGCCGTGTACATAACCTACAGGCAACTATAGATAATTTACGCAAAGAAGGATTTGCTTATGCAGACTCAGCGCACTTATTACTGAGACAGACAACTAGCGATAAAACAGAACGCAGGGAACAAATAGCTTCATTATACAAAGTTATCCTTTACCTTGGTGATAATATGGGAGATTTTGACGAAATTTACAGAAAAGGAAGCTCTCAATATGACTCTTCTGCAGTCTGGAAAGATAGCAATCTATGGGGCATACGCTATATTGTTATGCCTAATCCTATGTATGGAACATGGGAATATAGTCTTTTCCCACGTGGTAAAACCCTGACAGACAAGGACAAGGCAGAAATAAAAATCAACCATATCACCGGATACTAAAAACTAACATACTATGAAAATCTACAGGGACGAAAATTTAGAAATACGTTATGACCTTGACAATAAAATTCTCAAAGCCAAATTTTTACGTGATTATATTCTTCTAAAAGAAGCAGCACAATTCACAGGCTCCATTGAGTTAATTAGCCCCAAAGGTGTCTTACTTGACTTCTCACAGGTCAAAGGCATGGAGAAATTTGCCCAGGATATATTAGACGATGATCTGACAATGCAACTAAAGGGTCATGGCGTACGTAAATTTGCTTTTGTCCGTTCTTCAGATGAAAAAGTGAACAAGTTTGTAATGTCATTATTCGAAAGTGAGGATAGGCCACAGAACCTTGATATCCAGGAATTTGATAATGAAGATGATGCTATGGTATGGCTTAAAAGTGCAAAGTAAGCACTCTTGCGTGGCATAGGAATAATCCGTTTAGCATGATACAAAAGCAGAAGCAGACGAAATCACAGATTTAACACTAGACAACATCCTATCCTGGGAAGAAGGCTTTGGCAAGCATGCATGGCAGAGGTGCGTTTATCTTATGCCATTTATAAAAACAAAAAATTTACCTGCGCAAGGTGTTTTCCAGCATATTTGCAAGAGGCGTGTGTGGTTAATATCCTTACGTTTTCAATTAAGATTCGTATAAACCACGGGGCTGCAAACAAAATACTACCGGGCGATAAAAGCAAAAGCAGAACTATTTTCTAATGTGTAGCCCCGTGGTATTTTTATTCAAGATGCACAATGGCAATGACTTATACTTTTTACTGGATTTTTCTGCCCTGATTTTTTACCTGCAAGGTGCCTACGGCACGCTTGCAGATGAGCTGAACGTTTATAACCCGCACATTTTCAATAAAGAATTGGTATCACCTGTGGCCCGGGTAAAACTAAGATTGTTGAAGACGGTGAGCCAGCTTTAGGCTATCTATTTCAATTTTTAACACAAAATAATCAAGCTCAAAATTTATTGGTAGGAAAAGATATTCATACTTAGACTCGGTTTTACGTGCAATATCAATTAGTCCTAATCCTGCACCTCCTCTTTTCGAAATATTACCTTCCAGGAGTTGTTTTTTATACATTTCTTTGAGCTCTTCACGGGAAGAGGCATTTATCCTATCCAGGGTTTCTTTAAGTTTATTGACATTTTGCTTGAGTATCTTGTTGGAAGTTATGATATAATATATGTGTTCCCGCCGTCCTATCATAAACAGTCCACTACCCTCTCCCAATTCTTCTGTATGACGTTGCATATTCTGTAAAATTTCGACTATTGTGTGATAAACCCGACGGCGTGTTACTTTTTCTTTACACTCCTTAGCAAGCTCTGTCTCAATCATATCAGAGAAAAACTTGGTTATCTGCTGGTTAAATTTACCAATATAGACAACGTATATTCCATTCTCTATTAAGGCGTCATAAAGGTTAAGAATGGACTCCATGAAATATGGGTCAAGCTTCATTGCACAATTATTTTACTTTTTTGTAAAGAATGATATATGTTGGGAGGTGGTCACTATAGCCTCCAAGAAACTCATCACCCGCAAAAGTTCTAAAAGGATAACCTGCGAACCGTCCTGTTTTTTGGAATAAAAATGGTGCTCTATAGACAACGGATTTGAAGTATTTATATCCCTGGTCTGAACGATTATATTTATCAAGCAATCCTTGTGAGATAATAATCTGGTCAAACAAATTCCATGTGTCACCGTACGCCAAAGAACCAATACCTTTTTTATATTTCTTGTACATGGTATTGTATAATTCGCCGGGTTGTAATCTATTGATATTTCCGCTAGCTCTGAGGTATTTAACCACGCAATCGTCTACTGGGTCATCATTTAAGTCTCCCATTACCACAATCTTGGCCATTGGGTTAATTGCAAAAACAGAATCAATCACATGCCGTGCAACGGCTGCTGCTGTATCTCGCAGAGGCTCGCTTCTCTTTTGTCCACCGCGGCGTGAAGGCCAATGGTTAATCAAAACATGCAAAGTATCTGTATTATCAAGTATGCCACAAACATATAAAATATCACGGGTAGGATGATGATTGGGCAACTCGACATGTACAGGACGTGCATTGATAGGACGGAAATAACGCGGGTTATATAACATAGCAACATCTATACCTCTTCCATCAGGTCCTTCGAAATGTATAATACCATAATGACGGTCAGCTATCTCCTCCTGGCGTACCAAATCCTCTAGCACCCTGCGATTTTCTACCTCCGCAACCCCCAGAACAACTGGTCCTGTTTTGACATCATCCGTTC
The DNA here is from genome assembly GCA_027083655.1 of Bacteroidales bacterium. Lineage (GTDB taxonomy): Bacteria > Bacteroidota > Bacteroidia > Bacteroidales > S143-33 > S143-33. The sequence goes on from JALWNS010000243.1 coordinate 3,909, forward strand.
CCATCAAATGAATAACATGAGCTAAATGTTGTAGCTTTATATGATATTTCTCCGAATTCCAATGCTTTGCACCATCAGGCAGGAATTCTTCATCCCATTTATCAGGATCATTGATTGTATCAAAGAGGTTCTCAAGGTTATAAAAACCAATACACATCTGCTTAATCCTCTCCTGTCCATAAAATGTGCCGCTAAAGAGCAAGAACACTAGTGTCCAAAACCAAAATTTCTTCATTCTTCTTGTGATTTAGAGTAAAAAACGTTTAAATTTGAAAACTTAATTTTGAATGAAAATTATAAAAACTTTTAAAGATTAAAAAACATGAGGCGAAAA
>JALWNS010000244.1 GCA_027083655.1 Bacteroidales bacterium
TCAGTTGTTTGTTTGTACTCTCTTCACACTCGTATGCACAATTTGAGCATAACAGAGTTTATTTTTTCTCAGACGTTGATGGCAAGATCGGTTATTTTGATGTAATACTCGATTCCAGCCCCAATCTTTTATCTGCCGTCCAGGATTCGATAACCCCTATGTCCATGGACTTCAACCATAGTGACGGAAACCTTTATGCTATAGATGTTGCCGGGAATATCTACACAGTCAGTTCGTCAAACATTTGGACAAGGATCACACAAATAAACCTAACTGGTGAAGATTTTATTTCCCTGGCTTTTGACTCAGGGGGAGCCTGTTATATCCTAACATATAACGGTGCTTTTGGCGAATATTTATTATACAAAACCCAGGACTTTTCATCTCTTAACCTTTTGATTAGCATTAAAGGCATCCAGTCAATTAACTCGATAGTAGTAGACACAAATAATATTATATATGGGCTTGGAATGGATGATGGAAGTGGATGGCTCTTTAAAATTGATATTGATAACCAAATAATAGTCAAACTTAAAGCTGCAGATGTTTTTGCCAACGCAACAGATGGCTCACTCGAACCATCTACCAATCAATACATTTTTGTAGATAACACGTATTCATTCTATCACCTAAACCTCAAAACACTCACATACAATAAATTTTTGCAAATAGGCTTCTCATACAATAGCTCAGGCAACTGCGTAGCAATGATGCCAGTGGACGTTTCTACATTAACAATTAACTCATATGATGACAACATGAATCCCCTTCCCCTGGTAAAAATCCACGCAGAGTCCAATTTTTATATTCTTGATGACACCACTGGCCCCAATGGGGTTTTGTCTGCAATAGTACCTACAAAGAATTATACTATTACTGGCCAAAAAGATGGTTATTACAATATTTATTCGGACGTTGATATGTCAGGGCCGACAACAGTTAACTTACAACTGTCAAAGAAAAATTATGTAACCTTTACAATCAAAGATACTATGGACAACATTATACCCAATATTACATTATCGGTCTATAGTGTTAGTAATAATTCAACGACCGGCTACACTACGAATAACCAAGGCCAAGTAGCAGATACTTTCGCAAATGGTATTTACCTGGTACGGATAAACCAGACAGGATATGGATACTACAGCCAGTATTTTAACATCCATAGCGATACAAACCTGACTATACATCTCGTTCCCCTGCCTGTCATCTCCTTAACAGTCAAAGATGAGGCCGGCAATCCCCTGACTAATGTTGATGTTGCATATCAAGACGTAGCTTCCTCTGGCTCATCTACAACTGATTTTCAAGGCAATGTAGCTCTTACCGTTTACCCTGGTACAGTCAAGCTAACCATCCAAAAAGATAATTACGCCACACAATTTCTTTACTTCCAGTGTAGGCAAGATACAAACATAACAGTGACTATGCCCTCTGGCTATCTACTTAGCATAATCACCTATAAATCAGATGGTATAACAGCCCTGAATACAGAAATGTGGATCAATGATACCCTGTATTACGAAAATATTACTCCAATACATAATATATACTTAGCTCATGGTACATATAAGGTGAAAGTCTATGCAAAAAACTACCTGCCAATTGAAATGAATGTTGATCTCTTCTCCGACCAGTATTACACATTTAGCATGCAACCAGCAATGGGTATAAATGTTTATAGCTATTACAAATACTCTTATTATAAGGAATACGCCGACGATGCACGAATTTACCTTGATGGTAAATATTTAGGCACAGGAAGTTACAAAAGACTGGAAACAACTTTTGACACCCATACCATATCCGTAGCAGCAGATGGAGACTCTACTTCCATGCAGGTATCACCAACAGGAGACAACACTGACTACACACTGAGGTTTTACTTATATGTGCTACGTCCTGCATATATACAGGTTTTATCAAACAACAATGTACCGGTTAGCGGTGTGGACATATATCTTGATGGTGAGGATAACATGGACTTTCACTATACTTCTGGAGAAAATGGCATTGTTGAAACTAACACATACCTTGGCTTTTACTATTACACTGCTATATATAATGACATAACTATAACGGGCGATCTTGAATTTTCAGAAGTGAGCGACACAGCCACGGTTTACCTGCCACTGGCTCTCTCTTCTACCAACGACATAGACAGGCAAATAATGCTTTACCCAAATCCTGCACAAGAGTTTATAAACCTCACAGGTCTGGACCAGGGTGTGGCAAAAATAATAGATATAAATGGCAGGTTGGTCAAGCAACTCAGAATCCACAGTAGCCCCACGCAGATCTCTTTGCAAGGCCTCAATCCTGGAATATACTACTTACAACTGACAAGCCCGTCTAACAATTATACTATCAGGTTTATCAAGCTATAAAGCCAGGGCACATAAAGGCTTTCTGATTAAGCATCCTTGTATATGGGCAAGCACAAGCAAAATATTAGGCGGCCGCAGGCCGCCTAATATTTTGCAATATCCACCTCAACGCATTTCTCCTGTCAGGTATTACTTCTTACAAGAATAAACTCTTTAAGGATCTTACCCTGGACTAGTATTTTTAGTATCCCTGAAGCCAGTAGGTTCTTAAAAATGTTTCAAAAATTTCTTACCATGCAACAAGATTTAAGTCAGAGAATAGCGTAGGCATTGTCCTGGCCAGGAAATAATGAAAGCCACGCCCCAGATAAAGCTTGCCTATTGCCTGTGGCACAACTTTGAATTTCTTATACCCACAGTAACGTTCCAGCATCTTCCTGAGCGAAGAAAAAGTAAAATAATGCAGGTGTCCCTGGTCATACATCTCCACAGGATCTCCTGAGTATGTTAACAGTCCTTCATCTTTGGAAGCTGTAGAAGGGAAACGTCCAAACAATAGCTTGCGTCTAGCCCCGATATCAGCAAAATTAGGAGTATTTATGTAGACAAATCCTGAAGGCTTGAGTAGATTCTGTTTTATTTTGCGCATGGTGCCTAGAGGATCAATCAAATGCTCTATCAAAGCAATCATTATAACAGCATCAAAGCGTCCAATATCTGTCTGCAAATCTTCTATATTGCCCTCTATAACTTCAAACCGGGGATCCTGCACCCTCTCACGCAAAGCCTCTGCCCGTGGAGCAGAGAGCTCCAATGCAACATAACGCTTAATAGGCAAATCAGAACTTAACAATGACATTGCTAACGCACCACTTCCTGCACCTATTTCCAGTATATCACCACCTTTAAAAGTGTCTATAAAATACTTGTAAACAGCTTCATTCCTAGTAGCTGGAAAACGTGTGTACCTGACGGGTTTAAAGGGTATATTATTTTCTTTATAATGGTCATCATAAAACTTCTTTAAACGGGTGTGCATTTGCATAATGATTTAAATTTTAACAAAATTAAAAAAATAGACCTCATTCTGCAAAATTTCACCCTTTGCCGTATTTTTTTGTGCTTGGTGCCAATCCTACTCTTTCTCTGGGTATCTGGACATCTTTTATTATGATATATTATACTTTGCTATTTTGCGTGAATTTTAATCCTGGCCACATTACGGGCGGATATAAAAATTGCGGGCCTGAGGCCCGCAATTTTCCCTTCCAGTAGATCATTTAGACCAGCTTTTTTGCTGCAGCCAAGGCTGCTTCATAATTAGGTTCTTCCGTCACCTCTGGCACATATTCAACATAACGTATAATGCCGTCGCGGTCAACTACTACCACACCACGTGCAAGAAGCTTGAGCTCGTCTATCAAAAAGCCATATTTTGTCCCAAACTCACGGTACATATAATCGGATAGCGTAATTACACGGTCTATACCCTCTGCCGCACAAAAACGTGCCTGGGCAAAAGGCAGGTCTACGGATATACCCAGAATGACAATGTCATCCGACAAATTTGTAGCTGCTTCATTAAATCTGCGGTTCTGCGTAGCACATACTGGTGTGTCCAGAGATGGGAACACCGAAAGAATAACAACCTTGCCCTTGAAATCAGACAGGCTAACAGGCTTAAGATCCTTGTCTACTAATGTGAAATCAGGAGCTTTGTCTCCTATCTTTACTTCATTGCCTGCTATATGGACAGGTCTACCTTTAAATTTTATTCTTGAAGCTGACATCACTATTTGTTTTTCAATTTTAGTCCAGGCAAGATAATAAAATATGCTCATGATTTTGGTTTATCTGTGATTGTTTGATATTTTTTAAGACTATTTTCTGCCAAA
>JALWNS010000245.1 GCA_027083655.1 Bacteroidales bacterium
GTTTACAATTGATACGGGGCGGTTGTTCCCTGAGACATACAAGGCCTGGGATAAGAGCATAGAGAAATATAAGAAGCCTATTAAAGCATATTTTCCTGATACACAATTAGTAGAAGAATTATTATTAGAAAAAGGCCCACTGAGTTTTTACAAATCAGTTGAGAACCGTAAGGAATGCTGTCATATTCGTAAAGTCTTGCCTCTTGAGCGTGCTCTTAAAGGAAAGAAGTGTTGGATTACCGGGCTTAGAAGTGGTCAAGGTGATACTCGTCAGAATGTACCTCTGGTTGATTGGGACCCTAAGCATGAGGTATTTAAAATTAACCCCCTACACGATTGGACCCTGGAACAGGTTAAGAATTATATTAATGAACATCTGGTCCCATACAATGAGCTCCATGACAAGGGGTATCCAAGTATAGGATGCCAGCCATGTACGCGCCCTGTCAAACCAGGTGAACCAATCAGGGCAGGCCGTTGGTGGTGGGAGCAAAATTCCAAGAAAGAATGTGGCTTACACGTTAAAGATGAAGATGTGGAAGTCAAACTCAATATAAAATCATTCACTAGCGATAAAAAATAAAAATCTTTTACCATGAGCGAAAAATTAGATAACCTTGAGAATTTGGGTAAATATAGGTTAAACCATCTTAGAGAGCTTGAAGCAGAAGCTATCTTTGTGATAAGGGAGACGGCTGCACAGTTTGACAATCCTGCGCTTTTGTTTTCAGGTGGTAAAGATTCTATTGTTCTCTTTCATCTTGCCCGTAAAGCATTTTATCCTGCTAAGGTGCCTTTCCCTTTGTTGCATATTGATACTGGGCATAACTTCCAGGAGACATTGGATTTTAGGGATTATCTTGTTAAAAAGCATGGGGTACAACTTCTTGTTGGTTATGTTGAGGAAACTATCCGCGAAGGAAAAGCTAAAGAAGATACTGGATATTACGCAACGCGTAACGCCATCCAGAGTATTACCCTGTTGGATATGATAGAAAAGCATAAAATTGATGCGGCTCTCGGTGGAGCACGTAGAGATGAGGAGAAAGCACGTGCCAAGGAACGTTTCTTTTCCCACAGGGATATCTTTGGACAGTGGGATCCAAAAAATCAGCGCCCGGAACTATGGAATTTATTTAATGGACGTAAACACATGGGAGAGCATTTCCGCGTTTTCCCATTGTCAAACTGGACAGAACTTGATGTTTGGCTATACATATATCTGGAACAAATAGAGCTGCCTTCCTTATATTTTACACACCGCCGTAAGGTATTTAACCGTGACGGTGTATGGCTTGCTTATGCTCCATTTATGCGGCTCAAACCAGATGAGAAAGTAGAAGAAAGAGATGTACGTTGCCGTACCATAGGTGATATTCCTACTACAGGATTAACACTTTCCACTGCTTCCACAGTGGAAGAAATAGTTTATGAAATAGCAACCACACGGACAACAGAGCGTGGTATGCGCTTTGACGACAAAGTGTCCGAAACTTCTATGGAAGACCGTAAGCGCGAAGGTTATTTCTAAACCATTTTTTAGTCAAAATTTTAAAAGCCTGAAAACAATGGAACAACATACAAAACTTACAAAAGAAGAAATTAAACAAAAAGTAGACGAGCTGCTTAATAATTATCTGGAAATGGACCTGCTACGCTTCACCACTGCAGGTAGTGTTGACGACGGCAAGAGTACATTGATAGGACGTCTGTTGTATGATACAAAAGCCATTTTCCAGGACCAGCTTGATGCAGTGGAGCGTGCTAGCCGTCGTCGTGGCGAAGACCAGATTAACCTTGCTTTGATCACCGACGGTCTGAAAGCTGAGCGTGAGCAGGGTATTACTATTGATGTGGCTTACCGTTATTTCCACACTCCAAAACGTAAATTCATTATTGCCGACACACCAGGCCATGTACAGTATACTCGTAATATGGTTACCGGTGCTTCTACCGCTAACCTGGCAATTATCCTTATAGATGCTCGTAATGGTGTGGTAGAGCAGACCCTGCGTCATTCTTACATTGCTTCCCTACTGCAGATTAAGCATATCATTGTGACCGTCAACAAAATGGACCTGGTTGGCTATGACCAGGAAGTGTTTGAGAAGATTAAGCAGGATTACCAGAATATTGCACAAAAACTGGATGTTAAAGATATCCGTTTTGTACCAATTAGTGCGCTCAAAGGCGACAATGTTGTGGACAAGAGCGAGAACATGCCATGGTATGACGGCCCAACTCTTCTGTGGCTTCTGGAAAATATCAATATTACAAGCGATATTAACCTTGATGATCCACGTTTCCCGGTGCAGTATGTTATCCGTCCAATGAGTGACGAGTGGCATGATTACCGTGGTTACGCAGGACGCATTGCTAGTGGTGTGTTCCATGTAGGTGATGAAGTAATGATTCTGCCTTCTGGCCTGACAACAAAGATTACATCTCTACATTTCGCAGACCGAGAGCTTGATTATGCTTTTGCTCCGCAGTCAGTAGCAATGACAGTGGCTGATGATATTGATATTAGCCGTGGAAATATGATTGTGCCTGTGGACAATGTACCACAGCAGTCTAATGAAGTGGAGATGAAGATTTGCTGGTTCAACCAGCGTCCTCTCCAGCCACGTGGCCGTTATATCTTGCGCCATACAACTACCGAGATGTTGGCAATGGTCACAGATATTGATTATAAGCTTGATATTAACACTTTGGAGAAGAATTATGATGACAAGGAAATAAAGATGAATGATATTGCCAAGATCAAGGTACGCACAGCTCAGCCATTATTCTTTGACCCATATAAGAAAAACCGCCAGACCGGTGCAGTTATCCTCATTGACGAAAGTACAAACGAGACCGTAGCTGCGGGTATGATTGAGTAATATCATTAATCCTGAAATTCACATTAACAAACGATACAGAGTGTCTGTTATTTAATCCGATAGCCGACCCGCAGGGTCGGCTATCGGATTTTTTACTAGTTGCAAATAAATGTTCCGTAGATCGTACTAATAACCAATAACAATGAATTCAACACGTCTGTTAAGCTGGTTGGCGATTTCTTGTTGTTCTTTCGTTGGCAGGGATTTTATATATTGCTCGGTGAGAACCTGGCCAACAGGCAAGAATGGATATTGTTTATGTACCTCTTCAGTCACTTTCATTGGCCTTGTCTCCCCAAAGCCTTTTCCTCTAATTCTTGTGGGGTCATTTATCCGTTTACGGATATATGCTGCGGCAGATTTTGCCCTGTTGTCAGAGAGAATGAGGTTATAACGGTTGCTACCACGGTAATCTGTGTGTGCACGCATTTCTAGTCTCAGTGTAGGGTTATCCTTAAGTACTTTCACTACTTTGTCAAGCTCCCGTGCAGCATCTGGGCGTATATTATACTTATCCAAGTCAAAATAAATATTTTTCACGCCGATGTATTTAGAAATATCTTCCCCAATCTTTAATTTGTGCATCTGTGGACGTCTCAGGTATTTATCCACATAGTAATATCCTTCGTGGTCAAAAACAATGGAAAAGGTATCTTTGAGCGTTAGATATCCCCTTTTGGTTAAAGTAATATTGAATCTGCGTATTTCCCCGAGTTTGACGTTACTAAGCTCCAGTGTATCGTAATGGTCCTTGGTATAGAGGGAAAATAGTTGTCCCTCGTATTTATCGTATAAGTCACCTATGACGCCCGGGATAGGTTTATGTGAGCTATCATCCCTGACAATAAGCAAGAGGCGGAAGAATGCATTACGTCTGAGGTACAGGTCTGTATAGAATTTTTCTACAGGTTTGTCTGTCGTGACTGTGCTACTGTCTGGCGCATACTTTTCTTTAGTACCTGTGAGGAAGTAAGTCCTCATTGGTTTGGCTATGAACTCAAAGTAACCGTCTTCTTTTGTGATAACGCTATCAATTGGTTTTCGCTCCTGGTCAAAGAGTACTACTTTGGTTCCTGGTAGGATTGTGCTATCCTGGTCATAGGTATGTCCTGCAATTATTCTTTTTATGAAGAAAGGGAAATTTATCTTAGAGGCATAAAGATCATCGCCCCCTTCACCATCGGGACGGTTTGATGCGAAGTAGCAGTACTTGAGACTGTCGTCGGCAATGAGGGAGAAATCGTCGTAGTTGCTATTGATAGGGTAACCGAGATTACTGATATCTTCAAAAACAGTGTCATTAACCATTGTCGCTACAAA
>JALWNS010000246.1 GCA_027083655.1 Bacteroidales bacterium
AAGATAAACCATAAAACTCTTTTTGTAAATTCCTCTAATAATGAAGCCATTAGCAGAAAGGATGCGTCCACATACATTAGACGACTTTGTCGGACAGGAGCATCTAGTTGGCACAGAAGGCATTATTCGCAAAATGATAGAGACTGGCAATGTGCAATCCATGATATTATGGGGACCACCAGGCGTGGGCAAGACTACCTTGGCACGTCTTATTGCCAGTCTCACAGACCGCCCTTTTTACACTCTTAGTGCAGTGGAATCAGGTGTTAAACAGGTCAGGGAAGTTATCGAGCAATCAAAAAAAACAACCCTCTGGCAACAACACACACCCATACTCTTCATAGACGAGATCCACAGGTTCAATAAATCACAACAAGACGCCCTTCTCAAAGCCGTAGAAGAAGGTACACTCATATTAATAGGTGCCACCACCGAAAACCCTTCATTCGAAGTTATACCTCCGTTACTTTCAAGGGCACAGGTTTATGTTCTCGAGCCTCTTGGCAAAAAAGACCTCGAAACAATCCTTGAGCGTGCTTTGACAAAAGATAAATACCTCAGCCAGCGCCAGATAAAAATCGAACAAACAGACGAGCTATTCCTGCAAAGCGGAGGTGATGCCCGCAAGCTACTTAACATCCTCGAGATGATCGCCGGACTGTATCCCCAGGACCCTGTTATAATCAACAACGAAGCAGTGAAAAAAGTTCTGCTCAACCGTACCCTAAAATATGACAAAAAAGGCGACTGGCATTATGACATAATCTCTGCTTTTATCAAATCAATACGTGGTAGCGATCCTGACGCTGCTATTTACTGGCTGGCGCGTATGATCGAAGCAGGGGAAGATATCAGGTTTATTGCCCGGCGCCTTATTATTTCTGCAGCAGAAGATATTGGACTAGCCAATCCCAATGCTTTGCTTCTGGCGCAAGCCACGTTCGATGCAGTCGATAAGGTCGGTATGCCCGAAGCACGTATTATACTGGCAGAAACCACCATTTATCTCGCCACTTCGCCCAAGAGCAACACTGCTTACAAAGCAATAAACAAAGCTATTGAAACAGTGCGGCAGACAGGAGAGCTACCTGTTCCCCTACACCTGCGCAATGCTCCTACTAAATTAATGGAAGAACTGGGTTATGGTGGACAGTACAAATACCCTCACGATTTCCCGGATCATTTCGTCCAACAACAATATCTACCAGAAGAACTATCAGATGCACGTTTTTATACTCCTGCTAAAAACCAGCAAGAAAATAAAATCCTCGACCGCCTGAAACGTTGGTGGCGTGAACGTTGGAACAAAAATCATTAGCCATGCTTTTTGACAAAGACAAATTTTTCGAACGTTATAACTTGCTTGTCATACTCGGACCAACTGCTAGTGGCAAAACAAGCTTAGCCACACGTCTGGCTTACGACCTGGATGGTGAGATACTGAGTGCCGACTCGCGCCAGGTTTACCGTGGAATGGATCTGGGTACTGGCAAAGACCTGGAAGATTACACTGTCGAAGGCCGGCAAATCCCTTATCACCTGATAGATATTCTCGAAGCTGGTGAAAAGTACAATGTATTCGAATATCAAAGGGATTTTTTCAAAGCCTACGAGGATATCATTAGCCGCGGTAAATTTCCTATAATGTGTGGAGGTACAGGATTGTATCTTGATGCAATTATACGGAATTACAACTTGCTCGAAGTGCCTGCTAATCCAGAACTCCGCCAGAATTTAGAGCAAAAATCCATGGATGAACTAATAGAGATGCTCAGGTCAATGAAAAAACTACACAACAAAACGGACATTGATACCAAAAAGCGCGTGATACGGGCTATCGAGATAGAGATGTATTACAGGGAAAACCCTCTTGAACGAACTAATTATCCACAGATTTACCCACTGGTTATAGGTGTGATGTATGACCGTAAAACAGAAAGAGAGAGAATAACCGAACGTCTCCACAACAGACTGCAACAAGGTATGATAGAGGAAGTACAGCAGCTGCTTGACAAAGGACTATCTCCTGAAGATTTGATCTATTATGGCTTGGAGTATAAATATATCACGCTTTACCTCATTGGTCAAATAAGCTATGACGAAATGGTCAGAAAGCTAAATACAGCAATACATAAATTTGCTAAACGCCAACGTACATGGTTTAGACGAATGGAACGCTTAGGAGTAAAAATTCACTGGATCGATGGTCATCTTAGCCTGAATAAAAAAATCCTAAAAGTAAAACATATCGTGGAAAAGTGCCTGCAAAATACCAATGAAAATTGTTAAATTTGAGCAAATTATAATAGGCCTGTGGACGCTCTAGAAAACATAAAACTCAGTCAAATACAAATATACTTACTTAAGAATCTTTCTGTTTTAGCAGATGTTCCTATTACTGCCAAGGAAATTTTTACCTTTCTTGGCGTAGGTGAAGATTTACTTCTCCAATACTTTGATGCACTGCATAGCCTTGTTCCTCAATGGCTTGAATACAAAAACACTTATTATATTTTCCCAAAAAATAAGCGGGAAGAATTTCTGCGTCTACATCCTCTAAGAGCAAATGACCTTTACAGGCTTCTGACATATTTTCGACGCCTATATTCTGAGCCAAACCCAGAAAACATAAAAAAACTAGCTCTCTACGAAACTTATATTCTGGCGATCTTAAATAATTTCAAACAACCATCTGTGCTTCTTGCACAGCTACATTCTGCTTATGCCCAATACCTTAGCTATAAGGGAAAATATGATGAAGCTTTGGTTTCCCTTCGAAAAGGTGCAGGAATTTTACAGCAAATAACTCCTGAATCTCCATTGTTAGCACAGATATGGAACGAAATGTCTTTTATACACCTGAAAAAAAACAATATCGAGAAAGCATACCAATTAGCTCAAAAAGCCAAAGACACACTCAACCGTTTACCTCAAGAAATAACTGAAATCCGAATTAATACAGAATTCATTTTAGGTGAAATATTTTTCAAAAACAGACAATTCTCCCAGGCAATAAACTATTACCTTCACACACTAGACCTTATTAAAAAAACTCCTTCGCCTCAATATAGGTTATTAGTTTATCTTTACCTGCAGTTATCCGACTCATACCGCTATTTGCAAAATTATGATAAAGCAGCATTTTACCTGGAGCTAGCAGAAAAGAATTTAAAATATTTATCTGCGCCAGAAATAAACATCTTTGGAGAGCAAATACGCCTACAGAAAAAAGCTATATCAGGACTGTCCTTTATTACAAAGCTAAAAGCTAAATTCTTGACCTACGGTTTAATTGTCCTCGTTATCCTCATGTCTCTTATATTAATCCTCGTTTTAGTTAACCTGATATTTAAATAAAAATCATTGCTATTTGCTTGCCTATATATGCCAGTGTCCAAGCTATTACTATTGAATATGCAACCGAGAATAGTGCCCACTTCCACGATCCACTCTCCTTTGCTATAGCAGTTACAGTCGCAACACAGGGTACATAAAGCAATATAAAAATAATAAATTCTATGACAACAGGGTTAGTAAAGACTTTTTGGCCTTTATATTTTCCATGGGTGTGTACTGCAGTTTTAAGCTTTTGTCTCAAAGCATTATTATCTGGTGACTGATAAAGTACACTTAACGTTGAAATAACAATCTCCTTTGCAGAAAAACCTGCCAAGATAGCTACAGTCATCTTCCAATCAAAACCTAATGGCCGCATGACAGGCTCAAAAGCCCGTCCCAGACGGGCTATATATGAATTATATTCTCTCTCTGCCTCCAACCTCAAGTGCACAGCCTGTAAAAGTGAGTCGTCGTTAATTTTTATATTTTGTCCTACTCTGTGTGCTTTTTGCATTAACTCTTGCTTTTCGAGAGCCAGTAATTCTTGTACCTGTTGGTCATAATCTTTCGGACGGGGAAAATACTCAAGTGTCCAAATAATAATACTGGCAACCAATATCACCCCACCCATTTTACTCAAGTATTGTCTCGCTTTATGCCACATGTGCTTGACTACTACCCTGGCCGTAGGCATACGGTATGGTGGCAATTCCATTACAAAAGGTGCTTCTGCCTTGCGAAACATTGTCTTACGAAGAAGGATAGCAGTAAAAATTGCCACTATAATACCCAAAAGATAAACACCCAAAATCAATGTACCGGCCTGGCGTGGAAAAAAAGTACCTAGAATTAAAATATACAC
>JALWNS010000247.1 GCA_027083655.1 Bacteroidales bacterium
CACATAACACTATAGGCGATGACGTTGTGTCTATAAGCCCAGTGAGGATTTTTACTTCTTTTGCACGGTAGCGATAGCCTTTAGTAAGTTTGTTAGTTATACTACGGATACGTGAATTATCGAATTTTAGGCTATCCAGGGAGTTGTAATCCGAATATTCAAAAGAAACAGACCGTAGGTGAGTATTTATTATTCTGATTTTCTGGTTGTTGTAGATAATGTCTGCATATATAGCAAACACATGATTTTCGTATTTAAGTTTGCCAGAACTAACAATAGGAAAACGGGAAAAAATAACTTCTCCTGCCTTGATGTTGTCTGATTTATAGCTTATTGAGTGATAAGGATAAATACGGGCAAAGAGCTCAAATGAGTGTATTTTCTTATTGTCCAGAAATTCTTGGAAACAGACAATATCTGGATTTTTTGAACGCACAAAATCATAAATACTACTATGGGTATAAAATTTACCATTCCATTGGTAAACATTGAATAACCTTACATTATAAGTAAGAATTTTAAACTCATCAGGATAATAACGGGTAGCTTGAGAAAAATTAAATGTGCGATCAATAAAACCTATGCCTATTAATATCGAAATAAAAGAATAGAGAAAGTATTTACGTCTGGCAAAAGCCCAATAAATCACGAAAAAAGCATTGATAAACAAAATTATTGGATAAATAATTGCAAAAAATTGTGGTAAAGAAAAGATATTAGGGCTAAGAAAAGCTCCAATATAACTTAGCAGAAGTGCAGCTATGGATAAATAGTTGAGAAACAATAAAATCCATGTACCGAACTTTACACTTTCTTTCTGTTGCTTAGCCACAAGCTATTCTTTTTATTTGGTTGCAAATTAAAGTTTTTTTTAGCTAACAGGAGAATAAATTTTGACCAAAATAGCCCACTAATGATTAACTTTGCTATAAACCAATAACCTGAGAAAAATGAAAAAAATTAGCATTTTATTTCTGATAAGCGCTTTGCTCTTGGGTTTTTCCTGCACGCACAAGGCAGAAAAAAAGACTTTCAAAGAGCCAAAGGTCAAAGGCTCTGAAAACCGTATGTATTCTGGCATGAAAAACAGCGGAGGCAATGCCGGCGAAATAGAAGTAGTTATAGACAAAGAACTATGGGATAGCCCTATAGGAGACACAATATTTTATTTCTTTGCGCAGCCATTCCCTGCTTTGCCACAGGATGAACCATTTTTCAAGATGCTACAGGTAGATCCTAATGCTTTTACTAGTATTTTCAAGGAGCATCGTAATATCCTGCTTGTTAAGATAGGACCTTCGTACAAACGAGGTTGGAAAATAGAACATGATAAATGGGCATACAACCAGCTAGTTATCACCTACCAGGCACCAGATAATGAGCAATTTCTGGATCTATTCCGTAAGACACGCCAGCGTCTGTTAGATACTCTCTATGTAGAGGAATTGCATCGATACCAGACGGCATTTTACAAATTCCGTAATCCCGAAGTTATCGATCGCCTGGAGGAGAAGTTTCATATTTATATGCTCATACCAAATTCTTACAGCTTGGATGTGGATAAGGATAACTTTGCATGGATAGCGCGCGAGACAGCTACATCTAGCCAGGGCATACTGGTTTACACACGTCCTTATAATTCCAGGGATAATTTCAGTGTGCAGAGCATTACAAACTTCCGCGATACAGTGACAAAATATAACGTTCCTGGGCCCAAAGAAGGATCTTATATGCAGATAGAGCGCCTCTATCCGGTCCAGTCACAGGTGCTTAGTATTGACGGGCATTATGCCGTGCTTATACGCGGGCTGTGGAAAACACATGGGGCTTTTCTCGGAGGTCCTTTTGTTAATCTTTCTGTCCTTGACCAGAAACGTGGCCGTATAGTCGTTGTTGATGGCTTTGTTTATGCAGGTAAGCAGGATAAGAAGTTGTATCTGTGGCAAGTAGAGGCTATTATCCGTACGCTAAAAATTATTGACTGATGAAGCATATTGCCGTCTTTGCATCGGGTAGTGGCACAAATGCCGAAAATCTGATAAAATATTTTTCCACAAGCGACAAGGCAAGAGTAAACCTTGTTTTGTCTAATAATCCACAGGCAGGCGTCATACGGCGAGCCCACAGGCTCGCCGTACCCGTGATAGTCTTTGGCCGCAGGCATCTTTATGATACAGGTTTTGTGATGCGCTCCCTCCAGGAGAATAATGTGGACTTTATTGTATTAGCCGGCTTTTTGTGGCTCATACCAGGCAAAATTATTGAGGCATACAGGGGACGTATTGTGAATATTCATCCTGCGTTGCTTCCGGATTTCGGTGGCAAGGGTATGTATGGCGACCGTGTGCACCAGGCAGTGCTGGAAAGCGGACGCCGGCAGAGTGGCATTACTATTCATTATGTGAATGAACAATATGACCAGGGCGATATTATTTTTCAAGCTACTTGTCCTGTACTTCCCGGCGATACTGTGGAAACGCTCGCACAACGTGTACACCAATTGGAATATGAGCATTATCCACGTATTGTTGAGCAACTAATAGAAAATATTTAACCCAAACTTTAAAAAAACTGTGATTTATGAAAAAGACAATTTTTCTTTTCTTGATAATGGCATTATCGATGCAAATTTTTGCACAAAATGTACAAGACCTTTATACACAGGCAGAAACATATAGAAAGCAAGGTGATTATCTAAAGGCTAAAAACCTGTATAACAAGTTAACTTATTTGCGCCAATCTGATAAGGATTACCTGGGGCTTGGACAATGCTACCTTGCTTTGCACATGCCTGATAGCGCCTTCGTTGCACTGAGCAAAGCACGCTTGATTAACCCGGGTAATGCCCATGTTTATTATACACTTGGATTGGTTTACCTTACGGGATATGGACAGCCAGACAAGGCTATACCTAATTTTAAAAAGGCTTACTCATTGTCTCCGGATAGTTTGAATTATGCGTTATACATTGGCCTGGCATATCAAGCTAATGGGAGCCTCGATTCGGCTTATGATTTTTACTCCCTTGTAATGAAAAGAGATACGTCGAATCCTTATCCATATTATTTTCTAGCAGACTATCTATATGAGATTGATTCTTTACAACAGGCGTATGATTTCGTAAATACGGCTATAAAAAAGTCACCCGGTAATTATAATTTTTATTATCTCAAAGCTTCTATCGAATACAAAGCCCGCCTGTATGAGCTGGCTCTGAGGAGTATTAACAAGGCCTTGGAAATCAATCCAGAGTCGGCGAAACTTCTGGTGTTCAAAGCACAGGTTTTGTACCAATTACAGCGCTATGACCAGGCAATAAAGATTTTAGAGCCTATTGTCCACAGTGGAAGGGTAAGCAATCTTAACCCATATTATTATCTAGCCTGGTCGTATTATTACACAGCCCAGTACGAAAAAGCAATAGAAACCTGTGAACAAGCGCTAGATGTGGACAACCAGATACCAGAATTTTATCAAATACTGGCCTACACCTACATAGCACAGGGCGACTATAATAAAGCACAAAAAGCAGCAGACAAGCTACTTAGCCTCTCTCCAGGAGATATGTCGGCGTATAATCTTAAGATTTCGGCTACACTGTATTCCCGCACACCTGCTAATGTCATAGGTTCTGACAAGAAGTTTACAAAAATAAATGCACTAAACCTTGGTTATATCCTTTCTGCGCTTGACGAGCAGTCAAGCCCTTATTATTTTGACCGTCTGTGGAATAAATTTCAATCCAAGCCAGACCGCCTGTCCCTGGATGAATATGCGATGCTTTACCTTGGATATGCACTAAGAAATGGTGTGGCACGTACCAAGCCTGCGCAGTATATGACTTTATACAGCCAGGGACAGTACGAACAGTGTATACTTGAGGCACAAAAGGCTTTGCAGCAGTATCCTCTTGACCAGAATGCATATTTTTACCTGGCCCTATCATATCAGCAGTTGACAAAACCCGAGCTCTTTATAAAAAACCTGACTATTTACCACGGTTTACAGAAGGCTATTGTAGCTACAGGCGATGGCATGAGCTATCAAACAGCTTACCTTGTTACGAACCAGGATGATATTTACTACGTAATAAGTTATACCCTGGGTAATCCTTCCCGGTCTTTGAGTTTTGGTATGTCGGATAAAATACAGGATGGCAGACAGTATACAATAGTGAATATAGGGTTCG
>JALWNS010000248.1 GCA_027083655.1 Bacteroidales bacterium
TGTATCTGTGTTTTGTATCCAATAAAGTTTTTCTCTCCAGAGTTTTTGTAGATAGGGATGCATAGTATTATATTTTTTGTTTTTGTTTTGCATTTATGGCATTACTTCAGGTTAAATTAGTTATTAACAGTTTGATTATTCTATTTCATTGAGAGCCCGTTCGAGAAGTATGATTTGCTCATTAAGTTGTTCTATTTTTTCTTTGAGATTTTGTATCTGGTTATAAGTGTCGGTAATATCAAAGCCAAAGAAAAGCACCCTTGTAATTTTACCTTCAGGGTCCCGATAAGGGGTATAAGTGGCATAAAGCCAAAGTTTTTCACCATATTTTGTTTGACGTTGGACAATTTTTGAAATATGTTCGCCTTTGGATACCTTTTTGATAATCTCCCGTAATTCTTTTTTGCTATTTTCTGGTACAATCTCGAGGACATTAGTATCTTTTAGGTCGACTGGCGAGTATTCCATTTTCTTGTAGAATAATTCATTAGCAGAGAGAAATGTGCCATCTGTTAGGTACTCGACAGTAAGCAAGGTGTGGTTTACGGCATCGAGGATACCTTGCATCTGAGCTTGGCTATCTTTTAGAGCTTTTTCCCTTTGTTCTAATTCTTTGATGTGTTCTTGTAGAAGTTTCCTGGTCTTTTCTAATTCTTGAGCCTGATTTAAAGTTTGTTGCAAAAGTCTTTCTGTCTCAAGGTTTATCTTAATGGATTTAATAGCCTGAGCAACTACTATTGTTGTCCTATCAAAATATTCAAGCTCATAATCTTCTAATTCTTTGAGGAATAAAAGCTCGATGACGCCTTGTACTTGATCATTAAGCACAAGTGGCAGTATAAGGGCTGACTGTGGTTTTGTTTCACCTAGACCAACCACAAGTACTTTATAGTCATCTGGGAGCTTGCGGATATAGGTTCTTTTTTTCTCTAGAATAGCAGTACCAATATATCCTTCACCGGGTTTTATTTCACGATCAAAGGAACGCTCTTGTTCATAAGCAAATGTTATAACAGAGCGCAGTATATCTTGTTTCTCGTCGTAAACAAAGAAGCCAGCGATGACAGCATCTGCATGTTTTATATAGCTATCCAATACTTTTTCTCCAAGTACTTTAAAAGAATTTTCTTCCACACGTGCAGCTTCATAGATGTCTGATAAGCCTTTATTTATCCAATCAGAACGTCGTTTACTCTCTTCTATTTGCTGGCGGTCTTGCCAACGTTTGATTATTTTCTCAAATGCATTGTTGATACTGTTAGCCAATAAGTCGCCAGGGTTGGTAGGGGCAAGGCGGTCAGTATATTCTCTTTCTGCTAGTTTATTATGTAATTCAATCAGTGTTAACAGCCTTAGTCTAAGGCGTTCGAGGCTACGTGTAATTTTTTCAGTCTCTGAGAAAGTTGTTATTAATTCTACATGTTGCTCTAGATGACCTTTGTATATATTTGTGATACTTTTGTGCATTGAATTGAATAAGCTAGAATAAGATGTTGACATCAAAGATACAACCAGAACAACAAAGCCACTGATGATTAGAGAAAGGATAATCATTAAAACCAGAATAGAGTATATGCCAGTTATAACTTTAGTGTAAGGTGTAAATAGTGATATTATCCAGTATTCATCAGTTTGTGGAGTGTTAATATATTGCCCCACAACAAAATAATCTCCGTATTTACCACTAATAAATTCTTTTTGCCTGACAGATTTAAGCATTTTGACAGCTTCATTAGGCAAGATATCCTCCAGGGAATTACCAATATTTAATTTTAGAGGGTAAAATAAAATTAAACCGTCCTTGTTGAAGAGAATAAGTTTATCTTGCTGAATATCCCCAATGTGGAACTTGTAAACCTCATCCATGAAATCCATGGAAAGTAAAATGACATTAATGCCTATGAATTTGTCACCAACATAGATAGGTGCGGCTATAGGTTGTATTAATGAATTAATACCCTGGCGGTTATACAGAAAAGGCTTGCCTAATACAACTTGTTTCTTATGTTTGGCTTCGAGAAGTAAATTTTCATTGTTGATATCCTTGAGGCTAAAATGTTCTACTATGATTTGTTTGTTATAGTTTTTCTGCCAAAGGGCAGCAAACATGTTATCGGTGATATAATCTTCTGAAGTGATGGATAGCTCTATGTCTGAGTTAATTATATAACCAATGCCTAGAATGTAATAGTTGTTTTTAAGGATGTCAGAAGAGAGCATCTGCAAATATTCATCAGACAGGAACATAGGTGAATTAGGAGTGTAAAAAGTCCTGATATTAGAGCTAATAACCTGGCTCAGTGTAATTGCTTGGTTAATTTGGTTTTGTGTATATTCAGTCTCTGGTAAAAGGATATTATTGAGCTTTATTATTTTTTGCTCTATCAGGTAAGGCTTGATACTTAAGAAAAATACTATAACAGAGATAGCTATTAGAATAACAGAAAGAATACCAAATATTAATGTATAAAGCTTATTTGAAAATCTACTAGCCATTGTCCAACGCTATTACTTTCCTAATTTTTTGCCTAATTTAATAAAATCTTGTTTAAGAAAGACATTAATTTGTGCATTATTCATCTTGTGCCAGCCAAAATAGTATAAATTACCCTGTGCATCAAACAACATCTTGTAGCAATAAGCATCTGGATTTATCTCATCATCAACAGGAGCACTAACAATATGTGCGAAGACTATAGTCGTGTCGTTCTGCTTGATTAAATTAGCTATCTCCTCTTCTTGCATGATTTTGATATTGCCTTTGTAATATTTCTGTATATCACTGATGCTTAGCACCTCGTCAATCTGGCCTCGTGTGAAAACCAGGGTTTTTGTTTTTAGCTTTGGTATGTTATCATTATAATACTTGAGATAGTCTCTGCCTGTTAATTTTGGATTATCTGCTGCTAGACGTATATGTTTCTGGAGAAACAACAGAAATGGTACAAGTTTGTAGTCATAGGAGCCCACATCATCACCAGCAAATGCCAAAGGAATAGCTGCCAGTACAGGCATACTTCCTCCTTTGCTACCTAACTTTGATCCATGTCCACCGAGTAGTACGGTCAGAAATTCATATCTAAGTTCTGGATGCTTTTCTGGGAAGACATACGTAGTCATCACAAAGGATTTCCCTTTGGTCAGCGGCATGCGTTTGTATTCGTCGTAAGTGATTACTTTGTAGGGAGTTATGCTCCATGCTTTCTGTGCTGCATCTGATATGTAATAGTTGAACTCGCTAAACAGGTTAGCATCTTTGACAAAGTAAGTTGTGGTGCTAAAAAATTCTTTAAATTGTGCTGTGTCTGCTATCTCTATTTGTGCTTTCAAAGAAAGTGATCCTATAGTCAGTAGCAATGCAATAGCTATTTTTTTCATAAGTCTGGCTTTTTTATTGTTAGTCTCAGAGGATTACGTGAGTTGAATTTACGAAGATAGTAAAATATTAGTTTCTTTTGTTTGCGGCGGCTCAGTTGGGTGTACTCTTTGTATAATTCAGGGTCTTTGTTTTTTAATATTTCTGCCAGGCTTTGAGGAACAAAGTCATAGATCTTACCTGTGGAGAAATCTATTATATAGTGCCTTGTTTCCTGTGATGTGCGTGGGTAAACCATGTATGGATCATAATAATAGGTTGTGTAATAAGGATCATTATAGTAAGTGACCCTTTGTGTAGCAATGAAATAACCAAGATGGCCTTTGTTAATTATTTTGGCAAAATCATCTCCCCTGTGAATATACAAAGTCCCTTCGTCGCAAAAGCCCCAGATCTGCCGGGTTTCTACTGATTTAGTTATTCCGCTATCAATGAAGCGAATATATTCCTGCTTTATGAGTTTTTCATAGAAATCTATATCCTCTCTGTCAATATTAGTTATAATCTGTGAACGTGTTATAGGTGAATTATGTTTAACCTGGTCAAAGTTAAGATAAATGCCATCTTTGAACTCAAAATTATTATCCAGAATTACTGTGGTATCGTTCTGTGCTACAGAGGCTTGTGTGAAAAATAAAAGAATGTATGTTAGAATTATTAGACGCATAAAAAAATATGAAATTTATTTCTTAAATTAGAAAAAATTAAAAATACATACAAAAATGATTTTTCTACTCAACGGTTTATTTGTCTTTTTTGTTATAATAGTTTTTTTTTATGTCTTTGTTTTTTTTTTTTTTTTTTTTTT
>JALWNS010000249.1:0-980 GCA_027083655.1 Bacteroidales bacterium
CTGTTTAACCATTTTGATCAAAAAGAAAAACAAATAAAATTGCAAACTTGCCAGATATGTGGTGAGCCCAGTCCTTCCCCCGTTTGCCTGGTATGTAAAATTAAAAAAGCAGTGAGAGAACCAAAAGACAAATAAATAGCACAAGATTAAATCATTAAATTAAATCATTTTTCTAAATCAAGAAAAATTCTTATTTTTAAACTTGTCAAATTTAAAACCAAAAGCAAATGAAAAACATAGTCATAGCAATATCTTTAATAATAGGAATAGGACTGGTTAAGCCTTCTTTCGCACAGGACAAATATGTAAACTTTTATAAATTCCAGTCATTACCTTATGCTGTAAGCGCACTCGAGCCGTACATAGACTCAACCACCATGAGCATACACTATTACAAACACCACTTTGGATATTACAAGAGGTTCATCAAGCTAATGAAAGAGAATAACATAGAGCCCCTTCCCCTGCGCCAAATTTTTATGCATGCACAAGACTATCCACAGAAACTGCTTAACATGGCAGGCGGATACTGGAACCATACTTTTTTCTGGAACAGCATGGCGCCTGAGAAAACCTCACCTAGTCCTGTGTTTGTAGAAGCTATCAGGCGTGACTTTGGTAGCTGGGACAATTTTGAACAACAGTTTAAGAACAAAGCTAAAACACTGTTCGGCTCAGGATGGACATGGCTAGTTTTGGCTAAAGACGGTCATCTTAAAATCGTTAACACACCAAACCAGATGAACCCCCTGATGAGTACATGCCGCCACCATGGTTTGCCTCTTCTGGGCATTGATGTGTGGGAGCACGCTTATTACCTCAAATACCAGTACCGGCGCGGAGATTACGTGGATAACTTCTGGAATATCATAAACTGGGCAAAAGTCTCTGACCGTTATATGAAAGCCCTGGAGTTGCGAAAATAAAAGCACTAATTTGATAAACTATAAATTTTTGTAACACTCAATACACAAGGAGGA
>JALWNS010000249.1:990-4163 GCA_027083655.1 Bacteroidales bacterium
TTTGAATCGCAATTTCTCACCTTGAAAGCTGGAAATATCATTCAAAAACCACAAACACTAGCCACTTGCTTACTTTTTTTAATAAAACATTAAATTTGTTTTAAAAAAAACTTCAGCTATGAGAAAAAGCATTTTCCTTTCACTCATGTTAATCATTCTCGCCCTTAGCGCTTTCGGCCAGGAGGAACAAAACAAACTTTTCTGGCGCTCTGAGATGGGCGTAGCTTTCACTGGCACAGGTGATGTCTGGGGTATAACCATGAAAAATGGACTTGGCTACAACCTGACAGATCATCTGGACATGGTCGGGTACTTTGAGCTACAGGACTTCAGAATAAACAATATTAACGTTGGCCAGGATTACCGGAATCTGGGGATAAACTTTTTGTATAACTTAAACTTATTCAAGGCTTTAAAACTAACCCTAGGCCTAGGCTCCTATGTAAGAAATACCATGATACTCTCTAGCTTCGGTATTATTTATGACCCTCTAACTGGTGACCCTATCTATACTATAAGGCTAGCAGCGAAATACTGGTCTGTTGGCTATTACACAACACTGGTTTTTGAAGTGCCAATCTCAAGCCGTGTGTCATTTACAATCAATCTTTCCCTGCAGAACGACACAAAGGCAGATATTACCGAGACAGCCAAGGCAGGTATAAAAATCAGGTTATAAGACCATATAAACCAAAACCTTTGCCCCGCAAGGAGCTTTTAGCACGCTTGCGGGGAACGTGCGATATTAATTGGTGTAACGCAGAGAAACAATGCACTGCTGCCACCGGGCACGCTATAAAATAGTTGCGAGGTGTCTATGACACCTCGCAACTATAATTCGTATCTGGGGTATATAATTACAAGCATTAGCACATAAACCTCTCAGCAGAAGTCAATGGTACACCCGGAGTGAATTTAGCCTTTCCCCGGTCAAATTAGCGTTTTAGCTCCTGGCGCATAACTTCTTTGATATGCTCCACGAACTGCTGCACCGTCATTGAGCCTTTGTCTCCCTCGCCCTGCCGGCGTACAGAGACAGTGCCACTCTCTGCCTCTTTCTCACCTACGATAAGCATGTAAGGAATGTGCTTGATTTCTGCATCACGTATCTTACGCCCTACCTTCTCATTACGGTCATCCACAAATACGCGCAAATCATTGTCCACAAGCTCGCGCTCTACCTGACGTGCATAATCCAGGAATTTATCACTAATTGGCAGTATAGCTACCTGCTCTGGTGTTATCCACACAGGGAATTTACCAGCAGTATGCTCAATGAGTATTGCCACGAAACGCTCCAATGAACCGAATGGAGCACGGTGTATCATAACAGGGCGGTGAGGCTTGTCATCTGCTCCAATATATTCAAGCTCAAAACGTTCTGGCAGGTTATAGTCCACCTGGATTGTACCCAGCTGCCAACGGCGGCCCAGAGCATCGCGCACCATGAAGTCAAGTTTTGGCCCGTAAAACGCAGCCTCGCCAAGCTCAACAGTTGTCTTAAGCCCCATCTCATCTGCTGCCTCAATGATAGCACGCTCTGCTTTTTCCCAATTCTCGTCGGATCCAATGTATTTCTCCTTATTATTAGGATCACGCAGGGATACCTGTGCAACAAAGTCTTTGAAACCGAACACATCAAACACATAAAGCACGATCTCAATGACTTTCTTAAACTCGTCCTTGAGCTGGTCTGGAGTACAGAAAATATGTGCATCATCCTGGGTAAAGCCACGCACACGTGTCAGACCATGAAGCTCGCCGCTCTGCTCATAACGGTAAACAGTACCATATTCTGCCAGACGGATAGGCAAGTCTTTGTATGAATGTGGCTTACTACGGTATATCTCCACATGGTGTGGGCAATTCATCGGCTTGAGCATATATTCCTCTGTGCCGTCCGGAGTGGTGAACGGCTGGAAAGAATGCTCCTTGTATTTGGCATAATGGCCAGATGTCTCATAGAGGTTTTTGTTACCAATGTGAGGAGTAATAACTTCCTGATAGCCATATTCGCGCTGGAGGCGTGAGAGGAAATTAACCAGGTTTTTGCGCAATACTGTACCGCGAGGCAACCACATTGGCAGTCCAAGACCTACACGCTGGGAGAAATAGAATAGCTCCATTTCGCGGCCAATCTTCCTGTGGTCACGCTTCTTAGCCTCCTCAAGCATTACCAGATACTCGTCAAGCAATTTTTTCTTTGGGAAAGTAATACCATAGACACGTGTCATCTGCTGGCGTGAAGCATCACCACGCCAATAAGCTGCTGCTATATTCAACAGCTTAACAGCCTTGATATATCCAGTGTGAGGCAGATGTGGACCACGGCACAAGTCTGTGAAATCCCCCAGCTCGTAGAAAGTAATATTTCCGTCCTCAAGCTCACTGATAAGCTCTACCTTATATGGGTCACCTTTTTCTTCGTAATACTTGAGAGCTTCGTCTTTGGGTACATAACGGCGCACTAGGGGGTGCTTCTGCCGTGCAATCTCAAGCATTGTCTGCTCAATCTTTGGAAAATCTTTCTCTGAAAGCACAACACCCTCTGGTAGCTCTACATCATAATAAAAGCCATTCTCCACAGCAGGACCTATACCAAATTTAACGCCAGGGTATAATTTTTCTAGCGCGGCTGCCATAAGGTGTGCAGAGGTGTGCCAGAATGTATCTTTACCTTGTGGGTCGTCCCATGTATAGAATTTTATTTCTGCGTCTTGTTCAATAGGGCGTGTCAGGTCCCATGTCTGGCCATTGACACCAACGGCCAATGCTTCACCTGCCAGTTTGCCACTGATAGACTTGGCAATCTCAAGCCCTGTTATTCCTTCGGGGTATTGTCTTTTAGAACCATCTGGAAATGTGATAGTTATCATCGTCTCTTGATTTTAGATTATAAACATCAAGCAAAGATATAGTTTTTATGAAGAAATGTAAAATTTTTAACTGATTATCAACAAAGAATAAATCTAAATATGCCACGTGTAATTGTTAGACTGGACGAAAATTTTCTCTGCTTTACGGAAGTGTTGCAAGGTGCCCCAGGCTCGCAGGGAAACATTGCAAGGTACCTCCAGAACGCTTGCAATGGGGGTGGGGATAAAAACTAGTCGTTGGGGAAAATCCCTTTGTCTATAATATCACCGGTGGAAAAAGTCGCGGGTAGGCAGCAG
>JALWNS010000250.1:0-1377 GCA_027083655.1 Bacteroidales bacterium
CTAATAGCTTGTCTGTAAAGATTTTGTATTACTTGGACTGGACTTATTTTAACCGTAACGTAAAACCAAAGATAGCCGAAGCTTTTTCCCGGTCAAAGAAGAAGTTTTTTTCATAATATAGCCAATAGTTAATACGCAAAAGGGAGGCTACGAGCCTCCCTTTTGCGTATCTATGTTGTAAAAAAAATTAGTAATGTTTTTAGTCGAACTCTGGCCTGTGACGGCATTCAGGACACCTGCAAGCGTGCCGTAAGCACCTTGCAGGAAGCAAAAAGTTTTAGTCGAAGTCTGGCTCTAGTCTGCATTGTCCAAGCTTAGCACATAACATTTCAACCTTCTCTCCCTGAAGCCGTTTACGAATAAGAGTCTTAACGTAAAATTTATAAACTTCAATTTGGATTTTATTTAACACTTCATTGGCAAAGGCTTGAAGTAATAATGTTTGGGCTTTTTTCTCACTTATACCACGCGATTGCATGTAGAACAAAGCTTCCTGGTCTAGCTGTCCTGTTGTAGAGCCATGGGATGCTGCAACATCATCATTATAGATAATAAGGTGCGGTTTGCTATGCACTTTAGCGGTTTGTGAAAGCAAGATATTATTGTTTAGCTGGTAAGCTTCACTATTCTTAGCACCTTTGTCAATCAAAATTTTACCATAAAAAACAGCCCGCGCATGATCTGCAATTATGTTCCTGTAGAATTGGTTGCTAACACTACCTCCACTCTTGTGATGTACAAATAAAGTGTTGTCATGGTGCTGGTCATGGTCGGGCATTGCAAGTCCGTTAAGCTCGGCGTATGCATTTGGGCCGTTGAATTTAACATGCAAGTCATTACGCATGATCTCTCCACACAGTGTTATAGTGTGTGAATAAAATTGTCCACCCTGGGCGATTTCTGCATTGATTAAGTTAGTATGGAAGCTATCATAACCTTCTCCCTGAAAAATATTAAAGTCAAGGTATGCGTCGTGCTCTACAAAAATCTCAGACACAGTATTATTGTACATATAGTCTGTGCTAAGCGGATGGTATGAGAATAGAACAGATGCTTTACTCCCAGATCCTGCAATAACCAGATTCCTTGTTTGTGAAATGATTTTCTGGTCTTGGCCATCTGAGAAGAAATAGACATGAATAGGGTTTTCTACCTTAACGTTATCCTTTATCCACACGAAAGCACCATCAGAAGCATAACGTGTATTAAGGGCAGAGAACAGGTTTATCTTATGAGCCCCTGTGCGGTTGAAATATTTGTCAAAGACCTGTGGAAACATTTCTTTAGCCTCTGCCATATTGGCAAAGACAACTATATCGCTACTATCTAAAATCCGGGATAATGAAGGAACAAAATACCCATTGATAAATACAAGGA
>JALWNS010000250.1:1387-2917 GCA_027083655.1 Bacteroidales bacterium
ATACAAGGAGGTTCGAATACATTCCGCTAATATTGAAACGTTCTATGATATGACGGTCAATATCTATTTTTTGTCCATAGCGGAATGTGTGTTCCAAAAGTTTTTTAAGGCTAGTTTTGCGCCAGTCCTCCATTTTGGTGTGAGGTATCTCAAGTTTTTCTATTGCTTCCTGGGCTATCTGGCGCTGCTGTTGTGAAGCTAATGGTTCTCCATTATCTTTAAGGATATTTACCAGGTCCTCTTTTGTGAGGTATTTATTTTTTGTCAGAGTAGGCATAGTTAATGATTTTTTTATTAGACAGTTTCATTTTTTTTGATCCAGTCATAACCACGCTCTTCTACTTCAAGAGCCAGTTTTTTGTCACCACTCAATATGATTTGTCCTTTGTACAGGATATGTACTTTGTCTGGTATAACATAATTAAGCAGACGCTGGTAATGGGTTATTAACAGGAATGCATTATTTTCATTCTTTATTTTATTAACACCGTTAGCTACTTCTCGCAAAGCATCGACATCAAGACCAGAGTCAATCTCATCGAGTATTGCAATTCTAGGATCAAGGACTGCCAATTGGAGCATTTCGTTCTTTTTCTTTTCGCCTCCAGAAAACCCTTCATTTACAGATCTATTCTCAATTTTCATGTCAAACTCTAACATTTCTTTTTTCTCCCGCAAAAGACGGAGGAATTCTGCGGCACTTGGAGGTTCTTGCCCCCTGTGACGGTATATCTCCTCAATAGCAGTCTTTAGAAAGTTTACCAAAGTCACACCTGGAATCTCTATAGGATGTTGGAATGCCAAAAATAAACCTTCGCGTGCCCTTTCTTCTGGCTTCATAGCCAAAAGATCCTTACCCATAAAATAAACCTCTCCTTGTATTACTTCGTACCCTGGCTTGCCGGCCAGTACAGATGCTAAGGTGCTCTTACCTGATCCATTCGGACCCATTATAGCATGAATTTCACCTGGATAAATTTCCAGATTTATACCATTGAGGATCTTCTTACCCTCGACAGTAGCATGTAAATCAATTATTTTTAGTAATGGTTCCATGATTCGTTCAATTTTTTTGATTTTTTTGATTTTGACCTGTTTTTACCAGGAAAAATCCTAGTGCTAACACAAGGATTAACCCTCCAATTGCAAGTAATAAAAATGGTGATATATTTTCGTATTCTAAGATTATAACTTTGCGTGTTATAGCTATTAGTGCAACGAGCAAGATATATTCTGCATGAAAAACATCTTCTTTTAAATATAGACGCACAGTCTCGAATAACTCTAAACTTATCAAGACATTGAAAAATAATTCAAAAATTTTCAAAAGCTCTTTCTTATCCAATAAAAGCTCAGATATAATCGTGGTTTTGTACAACTCCTTCATAACAAAAATTGTGAGCTCTATAGCAGAGAAAAGCACAACAACTCCCATTAAAAAAACTAAAATGAGAATTACAAACTGTTCGAAACGGTGAATTATTTTATTGATTTTTTCAAGCATAAGTATATTTTTTAACCAACGCTTCC
>JALWNS010000250.1:2927-4118 GCA_027083655.1 Bacteroidales bacterium
CGCTTCCTTCGAGAGTTATTTCAAGGAGTTTTTTAGCCTCTGCTGCAAACTCCATAGGCAGACGGCTCATAACTTCACGTGTGAAGCCATTAACTATCAAAGCTACTGCTTTTTCTTCATCCAGTCCTCTTTGCTGAAGATAAAATATCTGTTCGTCTGAAATTTTCGAGGTTGTTGCTTCATGTTCTACTGTAGCAGTAGGATTATCAACCTCAATATACGGAAATGTATGTGCTCCACATTTGTCCCCGATTAATAAAGAATCACATTGGGAAAAATTGCGCGCATTTTCTGCTCCTTTCTTTATCTCTACTAGCCCCCGGTATGCATTACTACTTTTCCCAAGGGATATGCCTTTGGATACAATACGGCTTCTGGTATTTTTGCCAATATGTATCATCTTTGTACCTGTATCGGCTTGCTGATAGTGGTTGGTCACAGCTACAGAGTAAAATTCACTTACACTATTATCTCCTAAAAGGATCGTGCTAGGATACTTCCAGGTAATTGCCGATCCAGTCTCAACTTGTGTCCACAGTATTTTGGAGTTGTCTCCTTTACATATTCCCCGTTTTGTTACCATGTTGTAGACTCCTCCTTTACCTTGTTCATCTCCTGGATACCAGTTCTGTACAGTCGAGTATTTGACTTCTGCATCCTTCAAAGCAATAATCTCTACAACGGCAGCATGAAGCTGGTTTTCATCGAACATAGGTGCTGTGCAACCTTCAAGATAACTGACATAACTGCCTTCGTCGGCAACGATTAGTGTTCTCTCAAATTGCCCTGCTTCTGCATTGTTAATACGAAAATATGATGACAACTCCACTGGACAACGTACCCCCTTAGGTATATAAACAAAAGTACCATCAGAAAATACAGCAGAATTAAGTGCAGCAAAGAAATTATCTGAATATGGGACAACTGTACCTAAATATTTACGAACTAAGTCAGGATGTTCTTGGATTGCTTCGCTTATAGGCATGAAAATAATACCCATTTCCTCAAGCTCCTTACGAAAACTAGTGTAAACAGAAACACTATCTAATACAGCATCTACTGCAACTCCAGCAAGTACTTTTTGCTCTTCCAGCGGTATTCCTAGTTTGTTGTATATCTCTTTGATCTCGTCTGGTACTTCATCCCAACTTTCATAACGTTTCTTTGTTCCTTTGGGTGCAGCAAAATAAC
>JALWNS010000251.1 GCA_027083655.1 Bacteroidales bacterium
TGAACAAGATAAAATTATGAGTAATCATATTATATTTCCTTTTTTTGATTATTCTTTAACACATAATGAAATAAATTCTTTTAAAAATGAGCAGTTGCCTATATATCCTAATAAGCTAAAAGGAGTTTTAAATTTTAATAAATTTAACATATATTCACAGCGTAAAAAATCAGTTAGATATGAAGTATAAATTGTTAATATTGTTTTTAGCCATTCTTGCAGTAATATTTATTGCGTCAAAGGCAGAGACTGCTAAAGCTAATAACCACACGAATATTGTGCGGCTAGAGTTGGGTAATAATGTTGAAAACTTACGAACAATCAACGTTTTTAACTACAATGACCATAGCCTAACCTTGGTGTTCTTCGAAAGGCATGATAAGCATTATATGTTGATACATAGCTATTCACGTTTTAAGAAGGACAAGCTAATTTACATTTACCCACATTATAAAGTTTTTAGAATAAACAGGCAGGATCTTATCTCAAAGAGAAATGACATTAAGTACTTTAAGACGGTAGAATAACATAGATTACTACTTAATACAATAGCCCCAGACCGCAAGCGGTCTGGGGCTTATTTTATGATGTCTATATTAATCATTCACTATTGCATTAGCGTTTTTTATGAATTGTAAAAAAATATTAACTTGCACCGGGATTAACTAAAACTGTGTAGTATGATGGATAAGATCAATGCTTTTTTGATTCATCTTGACAAGTATTTAGGAAGCTCACCTTGGTTTGTTTATTTACTCTTAGGCACTGGGTTGTTTTTCACCTTGTATTTGAAGTTTCCACAAATAAGGTATTTTAAGCATGCGCTTCGTATTGTAGTCGGAAAATATGACAAGGATACTGACAAGGGTGATACTTCACATTTCCAGGCACTATCAACAGCTTTGTCTGGTACTGTCGGTACAGGTAATATTGCTGGCGTTGCGCTTGCTTTACATATCGGAGGTCCTGGTGCATTGTTTTGGATGCTCTTTACTGCTGCCTTGGGCATGACTACAAAATTTGTGGAAGTAACGCTATCCCATAAATACCGGGATATACTACCTGATGGTAGTATATCTGGGGGACCTATGTATTATATGCGGAAAAGACTTAACCTGAAATTAAAAAACGGTAAAGTACTAAAAACAGGTTACTTCTTAGGAGGTCTTTTTGCACTAGCCACAATACTCTCATCCTTTGGTTCAGGTAATATGCCGCAGATTAACAGTATTGCAAATGCTATGTGGGCAACTTTCAAAGTACCTCAGGTTTGGACTGGTGCAATCTTGGCAGTTCTTCTAGGCTTGGTTATTATAGGCGGGATTAAGAGAATAGCTAAAGTTACCGAGAAATTAGTGCCTGGGATGGCTTTAATTTACATAATTGGCGCATTTGCCGTATTAGCAAAAAATTACCAAAATATACCAGAGGCTTTTTATTCTATTTTTCACGATGTTTTTACTGGTACTGCAGCAGTGGGCGGCTTTCTTGGTGCAAGTGTTGCTTTTGCTTTTAACCGTGGTGTCAACCGTGGTCTTTTCTCCAACGAGGCAGGCCAGGGTTCTGCCCCGATTGCTCATGCCGCCGCAAGGGCCCATGAGCCTGTGTCAGAGGGTATGGTTGCATTACTTGAGCCTTTTATTGATACTATTCTAATTTGCTTTCTAACTGGACTAGTTATACTTTCTTCAGGTGTCTGGAAAGAAAAATTTGAAAATAAATTTCAGGCAGCAGACATTATTGTACTGGATAGGATATACAGTGAGAAAAATAAGGATGACGTCAAGATTCTTTCACAGGCTCTCAACCGTCAAGCACAAATGCCAACTTACACAGGAGATCTTGTTGTTGAAGATGGACATATTGTTACTCCTGTGTCCCTCCTACATGCTAGGTCTATTGCAGAAGATGTTTTTGTCTCCAAAGACAACCAACCATTTACAGGTAAGATTCATGTTGACCATGGCAAGGTTAGCTTACCGGATGACGTTGAGATTAGAGGTAAATCTTTGCTCCATTCAGCTCCTTTATCTGCAAAGGCTTTCGAAAGAGGGTACTTTGGACACTGGGGGCAATACATTATTTCCATTGGCTTACTTCTCTTTGCATTTTCTACTGCTATATCTTGGTCTTATTATGGGGATCGAGCAGTGACTTTTTTAATTGGACAGAAATGGGTTATGCCATACCGTTTATTATATATATTAGGTTTTTTCATAGCATCTTTCACCGATACAACAATTATTTGGAACCTATCGTACATAACGATTGTCTTGATGGCTATACCTAACTTATTGGGCCTTTTGATATTACACAAAGAGGTAAAGCAGACAATCAAAGACTACTGGCGTATATTCCGCCGTGAATACCCAGATGAAAAGATCGAAATAAAAGGTGAATATTAATTAAAAATATTTGGGTTTATGTTTCATAGACTCCTTGCTAAATTTGTAAAGCAAAAACAATACATTGATCCACAGATGAAGTTTCTTGTAGTAGGGCTTGGAAATATTGGTCAGGAATATGCACACACAAGGCACAATCTAGGATTTCAAGCTTTGGACTATTATGCCAAAGAAAATGATCTGACATTTGAGACAAGGCGCTATGGTGATTTGGCCATGAGGAAGTTAAGGGGCAGGCAGGTTTTCCTCTTAAAGCCCTCGACATATATGAACCTTTCGGGTAAGGCTGTGCGCTATTGGTTGGAGAAAGAGAAAATCCCTATCGAAAATTTACTCGTTATAGTGGATGATATTAATTTGCCTTTAGGAGCCATACGGTTACGGTCAAAAGGCTCGGATGGCGGACACAATGGCTTGAAAAATATTTGCCAGATACTTGGACATTGTAATTACGCAAGATTGCGGTTTGGTATTGGTAATGATTTTTCTCCAGGGGGGCAGGTTGACTATGTTTTAGGACAATGGACCGAAGAGCAATGGCAAGTTGTAAAAGACCGTTTACCTAAAATTGCACAGGCTATTGATTCTTTTGTCCTGGAGGGTATTAACAGAGCAATGAGTAAATTCAATACAAAATAAACAAAGCAATGAATGAAAGAGATATTTTCCTGCGCCATGTGGGGCAGACATCCCAAAACCCTTTGCTTTTGCATATAGACAGGGCAGAAGGTATCTATTTATATGATGTCAATGGCCGCCGTTATATAGATCTGTGTTCTGGAGTTTCGGTAAGTAATCTAGGACATAGGCATCCTGTGGTTGTCAAAGCAGTCAAAGAACAAATAGACCGTTACATGCATTTGATGGTTTATGGTGAGTTTGTTGAGAGTCCACAGGTGCAGTACGCTAAGCTCCTCATTGACAATCTTCCGCATAATCTTAATAGTGTATATTTTGTCAATTCGGGTAGCGAAGCCATCGAAGGTGCAATGAAGCTTGCCAAGCGTTATACGGGTAGACACGAAATTATATCGTTTTGGAATGCTTACCATGGTAGCACACAAGGAGCTCTGAGTATAATGGGTGACCTTGATTTTACCCGAGCATTCCGTCCTCTATTGCCAGATATACGCAGACTTGACTTTGGGGTAGAAGAACAATTAGACCAAATCACAGAGAATACAGCTGCCGTTGTAATAGAGCCTATTCAATCCGAAGCAGGGGTACTTATACCTAGTAAACAATATATGAAAGCCCTGAGACACTTACATTTCGTCCAGCACTTGGACATATTACAACTTTTGGAGGGCATCCTGTGTCGGCGGCGGCTGGTAAAGCTGCATTAGAAGTCATCCTACAAGAAAATATTTTGTCTGATGTGAACAGAAAAGGACAGATGTTTATAGAAATGTTGAGTGATCATCCAAAAATTAAAGATATACATGGCATTGGCCTGCTTATTTCCGTTAGACTGGAGAGCGAAGATTATCTTGGCAGGTTCATGGAAAGACTGGTAGATAACGGCCTTGTGACAGATGTGTTTCTATTTGCACGTGATAGTTTCCGAATAGGTCCGCCATTAGTTATAACAGATGACCAGATAAAAGAGATTGTAGCTATTATACGTAAAACATTAGACGAAGTAGAATAGAGAAAGGGCTTCAATAAATGATCCTGTTAGTATCACAGATGCCACATCGCTTTTTCC
>JALWNS010000252.1 GCA_027083655.1 Bacteroidales bacterium
TTGAGTCAGATAAAATGCAAACACTGCCTGCAACCCAACGTGAACTCTTAGGACTGACACGAGAAGTTAGCGTTAACACTGAAATGTATACTTACCTCATGAATCGCACACAAGAGTTGCGGCTTATGGAAGCTGGTACAGTTGGTGATATTCGAATCATTGATCGAGCGGAAAAACCTTTTAAACCAATCTTCCCTGTACCTTCAATCGTTATTGCTGTGGCAATATTTTTAGGGCTTATGCTAGGAACTGCTATTATCGTTTTACGCCTATCATTACAACATAGTGTAAAAACGGCAGAAGATATTGAAACAGCAACGGGTGGTGTGGTCTATGCCGTACTTCCTTTTACAGAAAAACAAGCCAAACTACCTAAAAACAATAACCTTTTAGCCAAGGAAGAACCTAAAAACATGACTATTGAGGCACTACGCAACTTTGTGGTTAACTTACACTTCACATTGGTCGGCACGCAAAAACAAAGCATTGCAATTTCAGGGGTTAGCCCAAGTGCAGGAAAAAGTTTTGTTTCTGCTAACTTGGCCTACTTATTGGCTCAAAATGGAAAACGTGTTTTGCTTGTTGATGCCGACATGCGCAAAGGCCACCTTGCAGAACCCTTTAATGTAAAAAAAACACCCGGTCTATCTGAACTC
The DNA here is from genome assembly GCA_027083655.1 of Bacteroidales bacterium. Lineage (GTDB taxonomy): Bacteria > Bacteroidota > Bacteroidia > Bacteroidales > S143-33 > S143-33. The sequence continues at coordinate 657 of JALWNS010000252.1, forward strand.
TTAGCAAGCGATGAGACAAGCACACCCTTCCTCAATGAAGTCGATAAAAACTTAACTCTTATTACTTCAGGTCACTACCCACCAAACCCTGTTGATTTATTGATGTCGCAGCGATTTTCAATGTTAATGGAAGCGTGGGAACAAGACTATGATTTCATCATTATAGATACACCACCAGTACTCTCTGTTGCTGATGCCACAATTATAGCAGAGCAAGTAGGCTCAACCTTTTTGGTAGTCCGTGCTGAGGAAAATTCAACTGAAGATATTCTTGCCGCAGCCAAGCGCTTTGAGAATATTAATTATCCTATCCACGGATATTTACTCAATGGTTTTGTACCTGATTTACTAAGCACCAAAGGTTATGGTAAGTATAGCTACTATGGTTATGGTGCTTATACAGATGATAAACAAACCAAATAACAAGGAGAAAATTTGTGTCTAATCAATACCAGGCTCCTAGAACAGGGGTAGAAATAGCCTTGGCAAAAATATGGGAAAAAGCTTTAAACGCTTCTTAAAAGAAGCTTTGTGGTGTAAAAGACTGTTATCAACTTTTCTATTTCTACTATTATTTTCTTTTACCCTCAGCGCCCAGAATACTTATACCTATTCTGGGAAAGTTATTGATGAAAAAGGCGAACCTCTACCTGGGGTAAGCGTAGTTGTGAAAGGTTTAAATAATGTTGGAACAATTACTGATATAGACGGAAAATTTACTTTGGAAACTAGCGTATCACCTGCAACTTTAGTATTTTCAATGGTAGGTTACAAAACAGTAGAAAAAACCTTTTCTCCCTCCTCTGACATTGTTGTTACTATGAAAGAAGAACAAGTTGGACTCGAAAGTGTTGTAGTTCTTGGTTATTCTACTCAGAAAAAAAGTTTGGTTACTGGGGCTATTTCTAGCGTAAAAGGAAACGAAATAGCAAATCTTCCAGTAGCAAGAGCTGACGACGCTATCCAAAGTTTAACTTCAGGTGTATTAGTACTACCCACCTCAGGCTCTCCTGGTTCAGGGACACAAATCCGTATTCGTGGTATTAACTCTAACGGATTAGCAAATCCTTTGTTTATTGTCGACGGAATGAAAGTTAATGACATTAGTGACATTGATCCTAATGATATTAAATCGATTGAAATCCTTAAAGATGCAGCATCAGCAGCCATTTATGGTACAGAAGGTGGTAATGGCGTAGTACTAATTACAACCAAATCAGGGAAAAAAGGTAAAGCGGTTGTAACTTACGATGTACAATATGGAGTTCAGGTTCCTCGCATTCACACAAAGTTAATGAATGCCCAAGAATATTTGCAATGGATGGCGGAATCTGGCGATACATTAGATGATACTGGATATAACACTGATTGGTTGAGGACTTTGATGCAAAACGCACCAATGCAGCGACATCATTTGTCATTCTCTGGGGGCTCAGATAAAACCACTTATTTATTCTCAGCTTCATATTTTGACCAGGACGGTATAGTCGGTGGCGATAAGGCTAATTACAACAGACAAACAGCACGTTTAAATGTTAATACTAAGGTTAAAAAATGGTTAGAAATCGGCCTGAAGGCTAATTATGAACATTCAAACCGCAGATATATTGCAGAAGACAATGAATACCGCAGCGTTGTCAATAGTGCATTACTTATGGATCCTCTTACACCAGTAGTATACGAAAATGGTTTACCTGCTGACAAACAAAGTCTTTTAGATCAAGGCTATAAACTTTTAAAAGATCCTAAAGGCCGCTATTATGCACTTGCTACATATGCTACAGGTGAAATAGTCAATCCTATTGCTTATCTGCAAATATTCCACAATAAGATTAAACAGGACAGAATTTTATCTACAGCTTATATCAACATTTTACCTTTTGAAGGTTTCAAATTCACATCACGTTTCGGATACGATATTACTTTCCAGTCTAACCACGCTTGGACACCAGAATATTACTTCTCTATAGAAAGTAACAACACAATGACAAATGTTAGCGATAATCTTAATAAATGGTACGGATGGCTATGGGAAAACTTTATGACATACAACAAAACTTTTGGCGGACATAACATTAAACTATTGCTTGGAACCTCTGCAGAAGATAGGGAAAGTAACTGGTATTACCTATACTCCGCTCCAATGATTATGGAAGGAGACCAATATGCATACCATAATTATACTACATCACAAGATTTTGACAGGGTAGGTAGTGATTATTCTCGTCGAACAATGATTTCACTTTTCGGTAGTATTATGTATTCTTTCAAAGACAAATATATGTTCGAGGCTTCATTACGTCGCGATGCTGCCAGCGTATTCCCTCCTGCTCACAGAGCAGGCTACTTCCCAGCTGTTTCTTTAGGTTGGGTTGTATCACGTGAAGACTTCTTTAACGTACCAGCAATTAGTTATTTAAAACTCCGCGCTAGCTGGGGACAAAACGGTAGTATGGCAAACTTACCTGGCAATGAGGACCGCGAATTTTGGACTATGTCTGGCATTGAATACCCTAATGGCGTAGATCAATTTGTTCCTGGTGCCCGTATTGATAGATTAGCTAATACTGACCTTAAATGGGAACGCACAGATATGAAAGATTTTGGTATTGATTTAGGCCTGTTTGAGCAACATTTAACATTTAGCTTTGATATTTATAACAAACTTACTAAGAACTTAATCGTTCCTGGCTCTGGTCCGCTTTCAGTAGGTAATAACTTTCCAAATGTTAATGGTGGAGATGTTTCAAACAAAGGTTTTGACATTGATCTAGGATACCATAATAATATTGGTGATTTCCACTATTCCTTAAACTTTAACTTCTCGCACTTTACAAACAAAGTTGTACGCCTTGCTGTAAATACTCCAGTTCCTGGTGCAAATGTACGCGGTTATTATTTAACTTGGTTTGAAGAAGGCTATCCAATTTGGTATTTCAAAGGCTATGATATAACAGGGATAGACCCACAAACAGGCGATCCTATTGTAAATGATGTTGATGGTGATGGACAAATTACATCCGCTGACCAAGTCTATATTGGCGATCCTTATCCAGATTTCTTGTATGGTGGTTCATTAAATTTAAGTTATAAAAACTTCGGATTCAACGCAATAATCCAAGGTTCTAAAGGTAATGATATTTTTATGGGCTGGTTTAGGTCTGACCGTCCCCGTACCAATAAACCTGAATTCTTCTATACAGAAAGATGGACTCCAGACAATCCAAATGCAAGTATGCCTCGTCCAGATAACGTTAGCGACTTTATTTACCGCGGTAGCTTGATGGTACGTGATGGCTCTTACTTAAGAATCAGACAAGTTCAATTTAACTACTCTCTGCCAAGTAGTTGGTTTAACGGTTTCGTAAAGAGTGCAAGATTCTTTGTATCTCTTGATGATTACTTCACTTTTACAAAATATCCGGGGCTTGATCCTGCAGTAGGTAGCACTAATAT
>JALWNS010000253.1 GCA_027083655.1 Bacteroidales bacterium
AGAACAAAATGACAGAATGCAAAAAATCCTTCAAACTGTTAAAGAAAAAAATCAACTCATTGAAAAACAAAACAAAGAATTACGAAAATACTACACTATTGTAGAACAAAGCCCTATTGCTATTGTAGTCACCGATTTACAGGGTAAAATTGAGTATGTTAATCCCTTCTTCACCAAGCTTACAGGATACACCTTCGATGAAGCTATTGGGAAAAACCCAAGGATATTAAATTCTGGTAAAACCCCTAAGGAAACTATAAAGAACCTTTGGGACACAATACTTCAGGGACAAATATGGCATGGCATTTTATACAATAAACGAAAAGACGGTTCTTTATTTATCGAAGACACTATAATAGCGCCAATAAAAAACGATAAAGGACAGGTTATAAACTTTGTCGCAATTAAAAAAGATATTACTAAAGAAATAGATTTACAAAACAAGCTCAAAGAAGAACAAGAAAAGCTCGAAATCTTATACAAAGACCTGACAGACAGTATAATATACGCAAAACGAATACAAGAAGCTATATTGCCATCCAATGAGTTCTTTAAACTGAACTTCAAAGAATATTTTGTGTTATATAGACCTCTCAATGTGGTTAGCGGTGACTTTTATTGGGCAAAAAAACATGAAGGCTGCATTATTGTTGCTCTGGGAGACGCCACAGGCCACGGCGTTCCAGGAGCCTTTGTAAGTCTTCTGGGTATTAGTCTTCTAAATGAAATTTACAGACATGAAGATGTAACAAACCCTGCACAAATGCTAGAAATGCTACGAGATGGAATAAAATCTTCTCTTTCACAGAAGGGTAACCTCAAAGATAGCGAAACAAGGGACGGTATTGATATAGCATTATTCGTACTTAATACACAAACATATAGACTACAATTTGCAGGCGCTAACCGCCCCTTATATCTTATTCATAATGAACAACTTGTAATTCTCAAGCCCGACCGCCAACCTGCTAGTATCTACATCAACGAACGACCATTTACTAACCACGAAATCATTGCTTCTCCAGGCGATATAATATACTTATTCTCCGATGGTTATACCGATCAATTTGGTGGATCTAGACAAAGTAAATTTACAACTTCAAAGCTTAAAAAATTACTCATGGAAATCTACACAGAACCTCTAGCAGAACAAAAGAAAATACTTGAATATACATTTGAACAATGGAAAAATGATCTAAGCCAGCTGGATGATGTTCTAATTATTGGCCTTAAAATCGCATAAAACAATATATCTCTATTCAAAAAAACGGGTTTGGGCATAGAATAGATCCGAAAAGGCAAATCACAGTTTACCAAACTTGCTTTTATACAGGCGCTCTAGTTCAAACATCTCATCACGCCAGCGCGCTGCTTCCATGTATTCCAGCTTTTTGGCAGCCTGCTCCATCTTACGGCGTGCCTCTTCAATGGCACGCCGTAATTGCTGTTTGTCCATCTTCTGGTAAACCGGGTCGCTAGCCACACCCTGGGCTATCTGCTCATGCAACTGCCCATCGCTATAATACGGAGCCAATTCTTCTTTTATCGGCGAGAGCATACGGTCGTGGCTCTTGACCACCTGCTGCGGTGTGATACCATGTTTTTTGTTATAAGCCAGCTGCTTGGCGCGGCGCCGGTTGGTCTCCTCTATGGTCCGCTCCATTGATTTTGTTATCTTGTCGGCATACATTATGACCTTGCCATTGATATTCCTTGCCGCACGGCCTGCTATCTGTGTCAGGGACTTATCACTGCGCAGGAAGCCCTCCTTGTCTGCGTCCAGTATTGCCACGAGCGAGACCTCAGGCAGGTCCAGACCTTCCCTCAGTAGGTTAATACCCACCAGCACATCAAAAGCTCCACGGCGCAGGTTCTCCATTATTTCTATCCGCTTGAGAGTGTCAATATCCGAATGTATGTATTCGGCCTTGATTTTTAGCTTCCTCAGAAAGCGAGTAAGCTCCTCGGCCATGCGTTTGGTCAGGGTGGTAACCAGTACCCTTTCGCCGCGGCCTATAACTTTCTTTATCTCGTCAAGAAGGTCATCAATCTGGTTGGCTGTGGGCCTTACCTCTATCGGAGGATCCACCAGGCCTGTAGGACGCACAACTTGTTCCACAACCTCGCCGCCTGTCTTGTCCAGCTCATACGGTCCTGGTGTGGCGCTCATGTAAATGACCTGGTTTGTCAACATCTCAAATTCCTCAAACTTCAATGGACGGTTGTCCATAGCAGCAGGCAGGCGGAAACCATATTCTACCAATGTCTTTTTGCGGGAATGGTCGCCTCCATACATAGCCCTTAGCTGCGGTATTGTCACGTGGCTCTCGTCAATGATTGTTATGTAATCCTCTGGAAAATAATCAAGTAAGCAGAAAGGCCGTGTGCCTGGCGGACGGCCGTCAAAATAACGCGAATAATTCTCTATGCCAGGACAATAGCCTATCTCTAGCATCATCTCAATGTCATAATTCACACGTTCCTCAATACGCCTCGCTTCCAGCTCACGGCCCTGGGAACGGAAATATTCTATCTGGTTCGACAAATCTAAACGGATCTGCTCTATGGCATACTCAAGTTTCTTACGAGTCGTCAGAAAAATACTTGCCGGATAAATGGCTACATGCTCCACCTGCTCAATTATTCTACCTGTCTCAGGATCAAAAGAATAAATCTCTTCCACCTCATCATCCCAGAACACAATCTTGTAAGCAATATCACCATAAGCCAGATGCACATCCACTGTGTCGCCCTTAACGCGGAATTTGCCGTAGGAAAAATTTAGCTCATCCCGCGAATACATATTATCCACCAGCTTACGCAGAAAATTATCACGTCCTATCACATCCCCTACGCGCACCACGATAATATTGTCCTTGAAGTCTGCCGGATTACCAATACCGTAAATACATGACACTGAGGAGACTATAATCACATCCCGCCGTCCTGAGAGCAAAGCAGTCGTTGCGCTCAGGCGTAGTTTTTCTATCTCCTGGTTAATGCTCAGGTCCTTCTCAATATATTTGTCAAGCTGTGGTATGTAAGCTTCTGGTTGGTAATAATCATAATAAGACACAAAATACTCCACGGCATTATACGGGAAAAATGAACGGAACTCTCCGTAAAGCTGCGCTGCAAGTGTTTTATTATGGCTAAGGACCAGCACAGGACGGTTCAGACGCGCTATGACATTAGCAATCGTAAAAGTCTTGCCCGAGCCTGTGACACCAAGCAGGATCTGGTGTCTTTTACCCTGCTCTATCCCCCGGACCAGCTGCTCAATAGCCTCTGGCTGGTCTCCACGTGGTTCAAAATCCGATACCAGGTAAAATTTATTTTCTTCAAAGTCAGCAGGCAGCTGCTTTTTCATTTCTCAAAGTCTTCTTTGTTTACCTTATGCCAATCTTTATCCAAATTTGGCTGGTAAGAACGGATATAATCAAACACCTCATCCACACACGAAGCCACAAAGTACATATCCCTCAGCTGTGGCTTGGCAAAATTATTATCATAAAAGACTTCAAACTGCTCCAGCACGTGGTCAAAAAATCCATCAAAGTTCAACACCACAATAGGTCCAGAGATAAAAGACAGTTGTTTTAGCACAATGACCTCCAATAGCTCGTCCAATGTACCAAATCCACCAGGCAAAGCCACAAAAGCATGGCTCAGCTCAATGATTTTCTTTTTTCTCTCGTGCATATCAGGCACAACGATTATCTCATCTGCTTTTTGTTCCGTCAGGCCACGGCGAGCAAATTCTTCGGGAATAACACCAATCACCTTGCCTCCGCCTTCCCTGACCGTGTCGGCAATACGCTTCATCATACCCACATTGGCACCGCCATATACAAGGTTATATCCCTCAATAGCCAGCTGGCGTGCAAATACTTCGGCAAAATTGTAAAACCTGTTCTCCAGGGCATTGGAGGACGAACAAAAGACTGCTACATTTTTCATTAACTTCAATTTTTTGCACAAAAATACCTGTTTTTTACCAAAATAGCATAAAAAAACCGGGACCCCAGAGCCCCGGCAGAATATTTTTGTCAATAATGATTAGCTAAAAATTATTTCATAAGGCTTGGCCAATGCTTCGTGCAAC
>JALWNS010000254.1 GCA_027083655.1 Bacteroidales bacterium
CTATTCTATTTTATTTTAAAATAAATTATTAATTACGGGAGCATGAGAAGATTTACCGCTCTGTTTGTGAGTTTGTTCATCTACTTTTTAGCTTCTTCCCAAGACTTTACTTATACTGATAATGGGCTACCATGTGCAAGGAATGCATACACATTCACGCCCAGTGTATCATCGTCCTATGATAGTCTTGTTTGGGATTGGGGGGACGGTAATCGATTAACAACGACAACAACCCAGTCAGTGGACCATGCATTTATTTCTGCGGGCATATACAATGTCACACTAAACGTTTATCTTAATGGCAGTATAAATAGTAGTGTCAGTCATAATATTACAGTATATGATAAGCCAAATTTGACTTTTAGTTATACGGCGCCAAGTTTAGTCTGTGCACCCGATGATTCTGTCTTGCTCACAGTAGATACTATCAATATTGAACCACCTGATTTGCAATTTACTATAGATTGGGGGGATAATACCCAGGAGACTTATGGCAAAGATCAAATAGGCCAGGCCAAAACACACAAATATCAAAAGACATCGTGTGGTAATGTAATAACGATTGGTACTACACAGATAACGGATAAATTCCTTATTACAATTGCAGCTACAAATAGGTGTACTAGTGTTCCTGTTTTTCTTTTCAAGCCTGTAGATATTAAATCTGCTCCTGACGTTGGCTTCTCGGTTGAAAATGTTAGCTATGATTCTGTTAGTTCAACTTTTTATGTGTGTGATTCGACAGAAGTTCTATTGAATAATGATGCTTATGGGCAGGATAACTGTCTTGAGGTTGATAATGTAATATGGCAGGTATATAACGAGAGTAACCAAATTGTAAATGAATGTCTAAATAACTGCCCTGCAAATTATACATTACCTTATTTAGGTTATGGCAAATACCGTATTGTTCTTACACAAGAAAATACTTGTGGCTCATCTAGTGTTGAGCGTTATGTGGAATTTCGCCGTCCGCCACAGGTTAGCTTCGAACTTGAAACACCAGTTTATTGTTATCCTGCAAGTGTGACATTTTTAAATACTTCGTCTGATGATGTGGTCAGATTCTGGTGGGACTTTATCGGTGATAGTAGCCAAGTATTTGTGGATACGGTGAAAACCAACCATCAATGGCTCTACACAGAGTCTGGAACGTACACAGTACATCTTTGGGGTACAGACAATTATTGTATGAATGATTATGATACAATCCTCGACTTGACAAAACGTTGTAAAGATATTTATGTACCAACGGCTTTTTTGCCTGAGAGCGACAATCCAGATCTCAAAGTCTTTAAACCCATGGCAAAAGACCTTGTGGAGTACCGCATAGATATATATGATATGTATGGCAAGCATATCTGGTCATCTACTTCCTTAAATGATGATGGAGAGCCGGCCGAGGCATGGGACGGAACCTGTCCAGACGGAACGCCTTGTCCAGCAGGTACATATATCTGGAAAATAAAAGCAAAAATTAGTTATGGCGACCTGGGTGTGATAGATTGGGATGGACAGGTGTATAACCGGAAAGGAAAACGTTCTACAGCAGGCACTGTTGTACTTATAAGACAATAAAAATCTTTTACGTAAACCTATTGGCCTATGAAAAAACTTTACTTTTTGGCATTGGTGCTATTTTTAGGCATAATGCTCAATGCACAAGAGTTAGCTTATAACAATAATATCTCCGATTATTTACAACTTAATCCAGCGTTTGCAGGTAGCAAGAGTGTATACCGTGCAACCATTAACAACCAGCTCAGGTGGTATGGTGCTATTCACAACACTTTTTATAATTCATTTTCTTTTGATATGAATTATAAAAACATACCTCGCCTGGGGCTGGGGATACAGGCACAATACAATCAGCTTAGTACAGGCTTTGTGCATTCCGTGGCTTCTGTGTCAGTGGCTTACCGTCTGGGAATGTTGCGTAAGTTTATTTTTATACCTGGCATAAAGTTATCATACAAAGGCTATTACTTAAACACCAATGATTTGGTTTTTTATGACCAGCTAAGCGTTTATGATGGTATTTACACCGAGTCTGCTGCTATAATAGAAGTTAGAAACTTTCATTTGTTGAATTTATCAGCTGGTTTTGTGGGTCAGTTTCCTATAAATTTCAATACAACTATGCCCATGTGGGTAAATTTTGGCTTTACTATAGACAACATTCCCAAATATTCAATAGTATTTAACCAAAGTAGCCTGCTTTATTATCCAGTAAAGCGTATATACCATGGAGGATTGTTAATTCCTGTCATGCACCGTCAAGAACAGACGAAACTACGTGAATTCAGGGGACTTTATGTTTATCCAAATTTCAGATACCTGGAGCAAGGGAATTATAATCTTTTGACATTGAGCACCCTATTATACAAGAAGCCATTTATTGCTGGCATTGGCCACCAAAATTTTAAAACTATTAGCTTGCTTAATAAAAACCAGATGGTTGGAACAGTAGGCTATCAAGGACATATAGGTAATTATTTGTCGTTTCAATTCCTTTATACCTTTGATCTTGGGCTATCCATAAATAATAATTCTCCGTTGTTCATAACACACGAATTCTCCCTGTCTGTGAACTTTATTAATATGCGTAAAAATGATTGTCCGGATAAGCTTAGATACAACGAGAAACGCTGGTATAGTAATTTAGATAATAATTACTGGCACAATGGTGAATGTCCTCCGGGCAAGAGTAAACGCCGCACTTTCCGGGATATTTTCCCGAGTTTTTATCCAATAGAATTACCAAAACCATACAATCCTAACGAAAAATTTATTTTTTAAACTTTCAGGCAATGAGAGCTAAGTATTTAATTGTCAATATTATATTTGTTTTGCTAACAACCAATCTCTTAGGGCAGGTACATTGGGCGAGCAAGGTTGTAAAATATAGCTCAGAGTATAGCCCAGACCGTAACAGTGCATACGAAATCCTGGGTTTACCAAATGTGGACCCTCAAGGACGACCTTCTCCTTTTGCTTGGGCAGTAGAGCCCAATGAGCTTGATAAGGAAGGTGTAGAATGGGCATTTATAGATGTAGAATTCGATAGTACATATTTGTCCAGACAGATAGCTATTTTTCAGAGTCTTAATCCTGGTGCTATCTCGCTAGTCTTTGTAAATCCTGTTCGTGCAAACGGTAGTGATTCTGTCTTGTGGAAGTTAGTTTATTACAATGAAGATGTTATCCAACGTACGGGCCTCCCAAAATTTCTGGCAGTTCCAGACAGTCTTTATCAAATAGCAGGAAAAAAGAAACGGCGCATTTTCCCTCCAGACAAACGTTTTAAAGCAAAAACCCAGTATGATATTCTTCGGATTTACCTGGATGAGCCTACACTTGTCCGTCAGGTGCGGATAGTCATTAATACATTAGCAGTCGATGGATGGAATGAAATCGATGCAGTGGCTATTAGCGATACAACCTTACCGGTAAAATACCCAAAACCAAGATTGGCCAACCAGGGTCTTATTTTGCAAGCCAAACCAGACAAAGTGCTTTCAACAAAAAAAACAGAGATTAGCCCGGTAGTTTATCCAGATGGCAAGTTTCTCTTTTTCACCCGAGCAGAAGAAGATAAAGAACTGGGGATACAAACACAGAATATTTATATGGCAGAGATGAAAGATGTGATTGAGCATCCATGTGCACGAAGCATACGTCATCAAACATACGAAAATCAAACTTGGGCTAACATTGCTCCAGTACCGTGGAACTTCAATTCCCCTCTGCCAAATGCAGTAGTAGGATTCTCTCCAGATGGCAGGTATATGTTTCTGAGCGGATATCTGGACAAGAAAAAAGATAATTTAACACTGGAAGATCTGGTTAACCGGTCGAGCCAGATGCTTTCTGTATCGAAACTTGATTCAATTTACTTCTCAGAAGCAGATTCTACAACCATAAGCAAAATTGACGCCAAAAAGAGGAAGCCTCCGAGACCTGATAGTTTATTGTAGTACCCATATGGGAAAAATGCAACAGTAACACTGATTAAGATCAGGGAAACAACAACTAAGATAAAAGAATTTTCGCCAACTATCTTGATGAAAGGCACGATCTCCCCTTTTCTAATCTTCAA
>JALWNS010000255.1:0-3683 GCA_027083655.1 Bacteroidales bacterium
AAGTGTGCCAGGTCATGGTATTTGATGTTATTGCTATCGAGAGCAGCTAAAATGGGGCCATCGTAGTATTGTAAAAAGATCTTTTGGCCTTTTAATTCTGGAAAAATTTTTTCTCCTTCCGGCGTAAGAGTTAATTGTACCAGTCCACGGCCACGTGAATAATGTTCGCGGTCAACATTTCTAGCATTGATAAGACCAAGGCTAGGGTAAGTTGGAGTTGTTGATAGCAAATACCCACCAGCACATATTCCCACGATACCTTTGCCTTGCTTACGTACGAATTCCTTTACTTTTTCTGCACCTACCTGGCCCAAATTATTTAGCTCCTTACTTCCGCTACCTCCAGGAAAAATTAAAACATCTATCGAATCTAAAGCTCCATTGACTATTTCATAGGCAGAAATTGTTCTGGCCTTTATCTGTGGATCTATTTTTAGTGCTTCAATGGTCTCAAGCACACATATAGGGCTAGCCCCATTACCATCAAAGACAGCAACAATGATGTTGTTATTGCCTTTGTGTTTTTGTTGTCCAGAATCGCAGCTACTTAGCCCAATCAATATTATCAAAGCTGCTAAGAAAAGCTTGAATATTTTTTTCATATCTAGAGAATTTTAGTGTTGACTAAATGTCGATACTGAATTCTTTTTTGAACATAGCACGGACGTATGTATCAACCCAGGAATAAAATCCATACATTTGTTTTTTATCTGGATTGCCTGTATTTCTCCACTGTTCAATAAGACTGAAACCTTTTTCAAAAATTTGGTTTTCATAAGGTCTTATTTTTTGCACTATGCCAGTATTATTAGCATTGATAAGTGCATTGATGTTAATGTAATATTTTGTTGCAAATTTACCCCAACGTATAGGAAAGACTTGTTTTTTTAGTGTTAATGCAGCATGGCAAACTGGAGAATCTTCAAAACTTTCATCGTATTTAAGAACAGACGGGAAATGGTCTCCTCCTGCTACCCACACAGGTATAGCTATAGATGTAAGTGGGAAGCCTACTGTTGCCCACATTGTAGCCAACAAAGGATCTTCTCCTTTTTTTACCCCCTGGATAACAACAGATGAAGCACTACTATAACGGGGAACAAAGTCGTGAAACCATGTAAAAGTAGGTGTGTTTTCAGGAATATGTTTGTAATCATTATACAAGTCAACCTTTGTTAAAGAGTGGTAAAGTTCGCGTGTGACATCCTGGATTATGAATTGTGCATCCATATCGTTTGTTGCAAATGCATTATAGAATAGCTCATTTGTCGTATTGTATCTAATATATCCGCTGCTTTCGGGACCAAAATCACCGGTAAAAGAATAATTACCTCTTATAATATAGCCAAAAGGTGCAACCCTGGGGTCATTGGCGTCAAATTTTACATACTTCCAATTGCTAAGTTCAAACATCATTGCACCTCCATTGGCATCAATAACACCGAAATTTGCCTCTAGGCGCGTGGGTTTTGGTAGGTTCTGCAAAAGTTTTTCAAAATCTTCCACAGTAGCACATGTCTCTAAGGCTTGCTTCATAATTCTACCCTCCAGTCCACTTTGCTTTATTGTATCGCCAAGGTTCAGATTGTATGAAGCAGAGTTCATTATAGCAAAACCAGCACTATTAACACCTATCCATACGCTTTTACCATCTATGTCTTTGGAGTTGACAAGAGCTATATAATCATATTTTTCACCATGAAAGAACATTATTTTGTTATTAATAGCCCATGTATCGCGGTTTTTCCATAGCAGTGGCCGGCCATCTTTTGTGTATTTGCCTGAAATAACTGCAACAGTACAACTAGAGGCTATATTAAAGAAACCAAAGAAAATAGCCAGTATCAGAATAATTGCTTTGTGTTTCATTTCTACAATTTTGAAGGTTTATATTTGTGAGTTTTGTTTTTAGATATTTTGGGCTGTCCAATCACTTGGACAGCCCAAAGAAAAGTTGCTTCAAGAGATTATTTTTCAGGGAACCATCCGCCATTAGAAGTATTAATTCCGTCGGCATTTTCAACGCCTCCATATGTATAAACAGGTATACCCATAAGGTTTAGTTCATGTGCAGGGATAGGGAAGTGTAGCAGTGTCCCTTTTTGAAGCATATCCCGGCGTCTCATATCGAAGAAATCTGTTCCAAAGCCAGCAACGAAAAATTCAAGGTCACGTTCATAGAAGATAGCTTTAAGTATTTCTTCGGCAGAAGCACTACCAGGCAATGGTGGTAAATGTCCGCGGGTTGTTCGAGAGCTTTGATTCACCAGATCAATAGCACTCTGTAGGTCTCCTAAATGCACGTATGCTTCTGCCTTCATTAGTGTAAGTTCGTTGACATAAAACTCAGGAAACCAGTCGGGATTGGAGAAAGTATATGGTATTCGCCTGTATAAGTAGAATGAGTAATGGTAATAGCCGCGTTCCGGCTTGAAAGGACATGTACTAACATGGACAAAGTCTGTTCCTAGGCGTGCGTCAATGGACTGAGCCTCTCCAGGATCATTAGGACTATCCAGATGCCATGGATATGTTGTATCCATCATGTGAATTATTCGGGCGTCAACCCTTACCCAGTCATCCCTCTCGTATGTATAATGGAAGACCCATTGCCTCCAGCGCACATTATCCATATAAACCTGAAAATCTTGCGTTATACCATTGTTTGCATAGTCTAATACAAGTGACCAATCAGTTAGCTCATTTTCCGCAGCATTTCTGGGCTTGTATATAAGGAACCGTGCCATGTACGAGTATGCTAGCTGTACTAGTTCCTGGTTTGTATATGTTTTTCCGTTAATCCAATCATCAGGTATTGTAAAAGAAGATTGGCTTGCTATATCGATACATTTATTAAGAGATGCTAATGCCGAGTCAATAACTTGTGAATAAGGGACAGGTTTGGCTGTACCCAGATCCGTGTTTTCTGTCACTACAATAGCCTGGTCGTAGACAAGTCCTAGATAACCGAGGGATAGACCCTGAATAAAGTATGCAAAAGCTTCAACCATTTTGGTATCCCTTCCGTTGCCATTCTCGTCAAGATCTCCTATTTCCATCCCATTATGAATTACTCTAAGAATGTCATTAGCCTGGTTAAGAACCCTGTACATATGTGCCCAGTAATGCTCAAAAATATATGCATATCTGTATGTTTCAGTGTTATCAAAAGCCTGTCGTGGCTCAGAAGAAAGATCATACATCCCACTATTAAGCCATGAGCTTGTACCTTGATCAGCCATTGTCATCATTGACATAAGTGGAGACCAGCTATGTGTCTGCACGTCAATGTACCAGTTATAGAACAAACTCGCTGCCAATTCATAGACTGCTTCTGGAGAATTAAGAACATCATAAATATCTGGGTCATTCAAGTTTTCTACTTCTAGCTGTTTAAAACAAGAAGAGAATGACAAACCCATTATTATTGACGAGAATATAAATATTCTGAAAATTTTTTTCATTGGTACTGGTTTTTAGAATTTTACTTGGAGTGATGCTGTAATAGTACGGAAGTTGGGATAAGTGAAGTAGTCAAAAGCAAAGGTTGTGAGGTCTCCAGAATAAGCTACTTCTGGATCATAACCTGAGTATTTTGTAAATGTGTAAACATTGCGTCCTACAATACCCACACGTACAGCTTTGACAAAACCTCCAAAGAAATGTGGATTAAAGTCATAATA
>JALWNS010000255.1:3693-4079 GCA_027083655.1 Bacteroidales bacterium
TTCGCTGATTTTTAGATAGGTACCATCTTCAACAAAGTATGAGTTTATAGAGTTCTGATAAAACCAAGAGTAATAATAAATGGATTTTTTCTGGTCCTCTTGTTTACCGTACTGGTCAAATTCTTTAGCCCTACCATCACGGAATGTATATTGATGGGTGTAATTGTATATGTCTCCACCTTGCTTCCAATCTAAGAGCATATAGAAGTTAAACTTATATAATCTGAAATTTATAGAGTACCTCATATTAAAGTCTGGGTTGGCATCACCAATGACTACTTTGTCTGGTGTGCCATCATTATCTGCATCGTAAAGTATAGCCCTTTCATCCCTTGATCCTTCCGTGCCTTTTCTAATAACGTATCCATCACTATTCACAACATAAT
>JALWNS010000256.1 GCA_027083655.1 Bacteroidales bacterium
AATCTATCGAAGCTTCCAGCTCGTTGAGGTCAAGATTTTCAACTTGCAAAGTATCCCGGTAAATAACAGTGTCTTGATCATCCAGAGCCAGTGCCCCACATATTAAATCGCGGTTCTTTTTTAGCAGTGTTTTTAGGGTTTGGGCATCATTATTTTTGAGTTTAAACAATGGTTGCTCAATGATCACAGTACTATCATCCAGGGCAATAATCATATTTTTTACCAGAGCATCCTCTTTTTCAATTATAAAGATCCCATCCTCTGGATTTTCTTTGATAATAGAATATTCCAGATCTAACAGGTATTGCTTAACTTTGTCAAAATAGTTTTCCATGGTTTGATTAATTTTATAATTTTCAATAATAAATATAAAAATTCCACCCTAAATATGAAAGATAAATTTTGTCAATGCCTTAAGTTTGAATTAGGGTATATCTGCCTGGAGGCTACAGAAAGTTTTTTGACCAGGATCTTTTTTGCAAAAAGCCCTGTTGAGTCCTTCCCAAACCACATAACACAAGCTTGTGCGCAGCAAATACAAGAATATCTGGAGGGCAGGAGGGAGTCTTTTAATTGTACTTACCGTTTCTGCGGGACTGATTTTCAGCTTCGTGTCTTGTATGCTTTGCAGGCTATTCCATATGGCCAGGTGATAACATACAAGCAATTAGCCGAGGAAATAGGGCATCCCAGGGCCTACCGTGCTGTTGCTAATACGCTCGCAGCCAATCCTTTACCAATAATCTTGCCTTGTCATAGAGTGATAGCTTCTAATGGCTTGGGTGGATATAGTCCAGGTGTAGAAATAAAAAAATTCTTACTTTCTATTGAGGGAGTGACAATATGACAATAATTTTATTAAGTTTGTTGACGATTTTTCATTAATTGGTCTTTGGCAAATATTTTGACTTATAACAGAGGCAAACAAAACAAATAAAATGGTACACAAGGATATGGAAAAAAATACAAATAAATCACAGCAAATAAAAGATCAACAAGACAAGGAAAAAGAGATTAATGCACAGGAAAAACAGGAGGAAAAGGGAAATACACAACAGGAACAGACAAATTGTCAGGAACTGGAGAAAAAAGTAGAGGAATTACAGGCACAGCTTAATGAGCTAAATGATAGATATTTGCGTTTGGCAGCAGAGTATGATAATTACCGTAAGCGTACACTCAAAGAGAAAGCAGATCTTATCAAGACAGCAGGTGAAAAGGTACTTGTTGACCTGTTGCCTGTTATCGATGACTTTGATCGTGCCCTCGAACACATAGAGAAAGCATCGGATATAGAGGCACTTAAGGAAGGCGTAAAGCTTATTTACAATCATTTCCAGAAATTCCTTAAGCAGCAAGGGGTGGAGGAGATACAGGCCGTAGGTGAGCCTCTGGATACCGACTTGCATGAGGCCATACAACAGGTCCCTGCTGAGAATGACGAACAAAAAGGTAAAATCGTCCATGTCGTACAAAAGGGTTATAAACTTAATGATAAGGTTATACGCCATGCAAAGGTCGTCGTTGCAATGTAATTAATACATTTACGTTATAACGACAGACTGCCCCCGGGGGCAGTCTGTCGTACTTATTAAAACATATAGTATATGGCACATAAAAGAGACTATTACGAGATATTAGGTGTTTCTCGTAGCGCAACCAAGGAGGAGATTAAAAAAGCATACCGCCGCCTGGCACTCAAATATCACCCTGACCGCAACCCTGGGGACAAAGAGGCAGAGGAGAAATTCAAAGAAGCTGCAGAAGCTTACGAAGTACTGTCCGACGACGAGAAAAGGCGTGTTTATGATCAATTCGGTCACGATGGATTGCGCGGTAATACAGGATTTTCTGGTTTTAGTGACCTTAATGACATTTTTTCGGCTTTCTCTGATATTTTTGAGGAAGCTTTTTTTGGTGGCGGAGGAGGTTTTAGTGGCCGTTCACGCCGTTCGCGCTCTGCCCGGCACAACCGTGGTAAAGACCTGAAAATTACCATAAAGCTAACTCTCGAGGACATGGTCAACGGTATTCAGGGCAAAAAGATTAAGATTAAGAAAAAGGTCAAATGCCCTGAATGCGGAGGTAGCGGCGGGGAAAGGGAAACATGCCCTACTTGCCATGGTAGCGGTAAGGTATATCATACTATGCAATCTTTTTTTGGTACAATTCATCAAGCAACTACATGTGCTACTTGTAATGGACAGGGATTTGTAATTAGTAAGCCATGTCCCGTATGTAATGGCTCAGGCCTGGTTGAAGGCCAGGAAGTGGTGACTATAGACATACCTCCTGGTGTTACAGGTGAGATGCAGATGACCCTGCGCGGGAAAGGTAATGCTGGCCCACATGGAGGTATTAATGGGGATCTAATCATTAATTTCGAGGAAGAACGTCACACTGATCTCAGACGCGAAGGAGTTAATCTTGTTTATGATCTAAATATAAGCATTCCCGAAGCAGTGCTAGGTACATCTAAGGAAATACCAACGGTAGAAGGACCTGTTAAGATCAAGATAAGCCCAGGAACAGAATCTGGTAAGGTATTGCGACTGAAGGGTAAAGGTATACCCGTATATGGAGAGAACCGCCGTGGCGATCTGCTTATAAAGGTCAAAGTCTTTATTCCAAAGAATATTTCTAAAAAAGAAGCAGAAATGATGCGTCGGCTTCAAGAGTCAGAGAATTTTAAGCCAAAGCCTAAAAGTTTTTTCGGGAAACTTAAGGATAACCTGGGATTGTAAATAAAAAAGGCGCCTCAAGGGCGCCTTTTTTATTATCTGTATATGGTCTTTTTGATGATATACGTGTTATCGTCAAATGTGATTTTGACAAAATAAATACCTTTTTTACAAGGGGGTAAATTGACCTCAATAGGCTCAAAAGTATAGTTATGAGGCCTCATGATGTAAATAGTCTTACCCAACAAATCTATTACCTCAATTTTTGTGATAAGTTGGTCTGATTTGACATAAAACCGTGGTGTTGTCATAGGGACAGGACTAATAACAGCATCATGAACAGTAGAATTCTGATACTCTATCTGATCCCATGAATGATCCTGGGAAAATGCGCTAAAACTATTTAGTAAAACGAAAATAAATATGTATAAGAGTTTGCGCATTAAGTTTCTTAGATTTAAGTTTCAATTCTTATACGAAAATTCTGTGCCAAATGTTCAAAATTTTCCTTATTCTTCCATTTCTATCATTTTGAAAGGAATCTTGAGAATAGACTGGTAATCCTCTCCGGCTTCTAGCATATCCTCGTCATCTTCTTCATAATACCAGTTGATAACGACTTCTTTTCCTTCTTGCTTGTTGATGTCCTCTAGCTTCTTGAAAACATCTAATATACATTTTGACGAACTGGTATTGAAATATTCAAGTTGCACATTAACTACTGTGTGCTCCTTGGGGTCTTGAGCATATTTATCAAGCCAATCGACTAGAGGTTTATAAAACTCTACTGCATTTTCTGGAATAGAGCGTCCTTTCATCTCCAGAACTCCTGTATTAGGGTCAAACTTAATGTAAGGAGTCTTATTCGTACCTTTTATCTCTAAGATGTTTAATTCGTTGTTACTCATAGATTTTGTTTTTTTCAGTTGATACTGTGGCGATAAAGATAAATAAATATGACTCTAAATTATAATTTATAAATTTAAAATTAAAATTGCCTTTGCATTTTCTTGAAATTTCTAAAAAACCTAAACCTGCTCCTCCTTTCACATTGTGCGACTGTGAGAAGATCCTAAAGAAAAAATCTTTAAGCTCTTCTTCGGATAACACCTTGATATAGTTCAAATAACCCTCTATATCTTTCTTCGCAAAGTTATCTACAAAGTTGCCTGTTATAACTTTTGTCCCAAAGTTAGGAAATTTACATAAAATATAAAATCCAAAATTTTTATATTCTTGTGGTATCTCTTTTATTGTAGCAGGATTATGCAAATAGATATTTTGAATAAGCTCTACTGTTATGGTGAAAGTCTTTTTTTTGACTTGCTTAGGATAACCAGATAACTCTTTTTCAATATCTTCTAAAAGGAGGCTAATACGTTCGGGCG
>JALWNS010000257.1 GCA_027083655.1 Bacteroidales bacterium
CCCTAAATGTGTCCCGTAGTTATTTACAAACGGATGCGAATGTTCGCAAGATATCCAACCATATTACCAAGAAAGTTGCAGATAAACTACATGAGATATTTAAGGATAACCGCAAAGAGTTTGAGGAGAAGTGGGATGACCTAAAGTTATTTATCCAGTATGGCATGATGACAGATGAGAAGTTCTACGATAAAATGAAGGATATTTGTTTAGTAAAGAATATTGATGGAAAATATTTCACTTTAGAGGAATATAGGGACTTGATCAAAGATAACCAGACAGATAAGTATAATACATTGATCTATCTATATGCTACAGACAAGCAGGAGCAACACTCATTCATACAGGCAGCAAAGGACAAGGGGTATGATGTGTTACTACTGGATGGTAGCCTGGATATACCATTTATTAACTTCCTTGAGCAAAAGTTAGACCAGGTTCGTTTTTCCCGTGTGGATGCAGATATTATTGACAACCTGATTACCAAGGATGATAAGGATAAGATAAAACTTGATGCCCAGACAAGAGATGAGTTGGCCACGGTTTTCGAAGCTGCAGTGCCATCCGATCTCGGGGTATTTAATGCACAGTTTGAGGCAATGGGGGCAGGGCAATTGCCGTTAGTTATTACACAGAGTGAATACATGCGACGTATGAAGGATATAGGTATGTTAGGTGGTCCACATATGAGTCTGTATGATAATCTACCAAATAATTATAACCTTGTAGTCAATACAGAACATAGCTTGATAAACAAGGTTATTGATGAAATTAATTCTAAACTGGGGGAAAAACTACAAGAACTCCGTGAAAAGAAGAAAGATATAGAAACGCAAATAGATGATTTACACAAGCAGCATAAAGATAAGAAAGAAGAAGAAATACCGCATACAGAGCGTGAAAAACTAGACAATCTAAATAAGGATCTAGAGCAGGTGAACAATGAAATAGGCAAATTATTGCGTGAATATGCAAAAGATAGTAGTCTGGTTAAGCAAATAGTAGATTTAGCCTTGTTATCCAGAAACTTACTTAAAGGAGAAAAACTTACAGAATTTGTCAAGAGAAGTGTCAAATTTATAGAATAACTTAGGTTTATACTGGTTTACACGACCTCGTGGCCCACCACGAGGTCGTGTAATATTCAAATAAGATTTTCGTCAATTCTAAGCCCAAAAACTAATACATCGTCTACTTGTTGGTTATCGCCTTTCCAGCGGTTAAATTCCTGTTTGATTATTGCTAATTGGTCATTTATAGGGAGATGATAAAGCTTTTTTAGCAGTATAATAAAGCGCCTTTTTTTATATTTTTTATTTTCTTTTCCACCGAATTGGTCGACAAAACCATCAGTGGTTATATATATCATATCTCCATGTTGAAGCTTAATAGAGTGACTATGGAAAGAGACGGTCTCATGCAGGTCAAAGCCGATTGTACTTTTTGTCGCAGGTAAAGTAATTATGTCAATATCATTTTTTGTTTTATTTCTGCGCAAAATATAAAGAGGTATATATGCACCTGCAAATTCAAGAGTTTTGTTGGCGAAATCAAAGATACAGAAGGCCAGGTCAATAGAGTCCCTTGCTTCATCTTTTTTGCCATACTGGCGGAGGATGAGAGAAATAGTTTCTTTAAGTTCAGATAGAAAATAACTGGCACTAATATTTTTGAGTTTAATGCCATTGTACCAATTACGCTCATGAATGCGCCAGGAATACCGTGACCTGTGCCATCTGCAATGGCAAATAGAATCTTTCCTTTGTGTGCCCTAGCCCAGTAAAAATCTCCACTAACAATATCACGTGGTTTGAAAAAGATGAAATAATTATTAAAGAATATGGCTTTGAGGAAAATTTTCATTGGTAATAGTGCCTGTTGTATTCTCTTGGCATACTGTATAGAGCTAATTATTTCTTTATTTTTGAGAGCAAGTTTTTCTTCTGCTTTTTTTAGTTTAGTGATATCTGTCTGTATAACAACGACATATTCTGTTATGTTATCTTGGTTTTGTACAGGAGAGAGTGTTGTTTGTAGCCATAAAGTTTGGTTGTTAAAAAGCATTGAGCTTATAAAAGAGAAGGAACGTTTTTCTTTAATTGTTTTCTCGTAAAAGTGTTTAAACTCAGGACTTTGTTTAAAAAGATTGTGAAGCCACTTTTGTGAGGCTTTTCCGTTGTTAAGGAAACGGTAATCGAAGTTGGTTTTTTCAATAAATGCTTTGTTGGCCCATGTTATTTCGCTTTTGTTATTGATGAAGAAAATTAGGTTGTCAGTTGATTCTATGGCTATAGAAAATTGACGTAATTTCTGGATGGTACTATTTAAAATTTCGGCATTGGTACGAAGTTCTTCTTGTTGTTGTATAAGTTCTTCCTGTTGTTTGCGTAATTCTTTGTTAAGCTCTTTGAGAAGTTTATTTTTGCGTTGGAGTTCTTTTTGTTGGATCCGGATTTTTGTAGAGCTAATAATGTAATCTGTAATATTGTTTTCAATAGCTATAATTTCATACACACGGCCTTTTTTTATTAATGGGGAGATTGTTGTCTGCAACCAGATTCTTTTGTTGTTAAAGATATGTGAATTTATATAGCGGACGGTTTTTTTCTCATTTACTAATCTAAAAACTTCTTCAATTTTGGGATAAGTAGATAGTTCCTTGAGGTTCTTACCGATCGTGTCATGTGATAGGTGGTAAATTTCCTGGCATGTTTTGTTAAACCAGATAATGGTACCATCAGGTTTAGTGACAAAAATAGAATTTTTTGAGAGGTAAGTGGCAATGTAAAGTCTTTGAAAGTATATAACGCGTTTTTGAGTTTCCAGATGTACCTGCTCTATTTCTTTCTTTTGAATTTTGAGAAGCTGGTTCTTTTTTCTTAGCCTGCTCATTAGGTGAAATGACAGTGATAGCAGAGCAAATAAGGCAAGGGTAAAGATTTTAAGAAGAGTATTGTATTTTTGTGTTATTCTTAGTTTTTGCGTTATCAGGGATTTTTCTAATTCTGTTTTTGATTTTTCTTCAATGCTATTGAGAATGTATATTTGGTTTCTTTTAACTATTGAGTCTTCTATTTGTCTGTATTTATCCAGATAATTATAAGCTTCTTTGTATTCGGCTTTATTCTTGTACAAAGATGATAAGTATAAGGCATTAAATTGTAGATAGTAGAAGTTTTGTATATCTTCAAAAATTTTATAAGATTTTTTTAAATATATTTCTGCCCTTTTGTAATCTTTGGTTATAAGGTAATAACGCCCGAGGTTAAGGTAAGACAGTGCTAAGCGTAGCTTGTCTTTGGATTTGAGTCGTAGATTGTATGCGATGAGTAGATATTTATAGGCTCTGTCGTAATCTTTACCAGATAAAAAGGTTAATCCCAGCAGGTCATAAGCATCTGATAGCAATGATGAGCTACTTTTGGGAATAATATGTAATGTTTGATTTAAGATGGTTTTGGCAGAGTCGATTTGTTTTTGCCTGATTAAGATTTTAGCTAACAGTAGGTTGCTTTGTATTTTTGTATGCGGGTCGTGGGTGAATGTTTTAGCTTTGGATAAATATTTTTCTGCTTCATCGAAGAGATTGAGTTCTGATAATAATTCTGCGATTTTTATATAAGCCATGGATAGATAATTGGGGTAATTATCACGTGATATTTCTATTATTTTGAAATAACTCTCAAAAGCATTTTTATATAGGCCTTGATATGAGTATATCTGTGCTATACGGAAGAGTATTTTTATTTCATTTTCTTGATCTTGAATGTATTTGTAGTTTTTTAGGCTATAGTAGTAGTTTGACAGAGCCTGGTAATATTTATTATTCTGAAAAAAGTTATCTGCCAGGTATTTGTAAGCCTTTGCAGTAAGTCTTTTATCATTAATGTAATGGCTTGTTGTTATGGCTTTGATATAATAGTCTTTGCTAATATTGTATTCGTATAGCTTTAGGTGGTATTGGCCAAGAAGAAGATAAGTTTGGTACAGGTCTCTCCAATAAGATAAAGATGATGAAGTGTCGATAACTTTTTCAAGCAGGTTTTCTTTT
>JALWNS010000258.1 GCA_027083655.1 Bacteroidales bacterium
ATGTATAACCATATTAAGTTGTATGTCAATAATTTTACTATAAGCTTGGGTACAGAAGGTAGAAAATCAATAATTGCACTACTAAATAAAGGTCAGGAAATAGGTATGCTCCCTCAAATAACAAAAAAAATCTTTGTGGACTAGATGATAGAAGTAAAGAACGTTTGGAAATATTTTAACGGGAATGTTGTTTTACAAGATATAAATGCCACATTTGAGAAAGGCAAAATCAACATGGTTATCGGCAAAAGTGGTTCGGGTAAAACAGTCTTGCTCAAATGTATGGTAGGCCTCTATACTCCCGAACAAGGTAATATTTTTTATGACGGTCGCGACTTCACAAATGCCAACCGGAAAACAAAAAAACAAATAAGGCAAGAGATAGGTATGGTATTTCAGGGGGGGGCACTTTTTGATTCGCTCACTGTCCTCGAAAACGTTATGTTTCCCCTGGAGATGTTCACAGAACTGAATTATGAACAACGCCGCCATATAGCTATTAAAAGTTTGAACAGGGTAAATCTATACAATGTAGAAGACAAGTATCCTGCTGAGCTTAGCGGTGGTATGCGCAAACGTGTAGCAATAGCAAGGGCTATTGTCAACAAGCCTAAATATCTGTTTTTTGATGAGCCAAACTCAGGCCTGGATCCAATCACTGCCCGCGTTATTGATAACTTGATCATTGAAATTGCCAAAGAATATCAAACTACTACTATAATTAACACCCATGATATTCAATCTGTTATATCCATGGCAGAGAAAGTTGTCTTTATCCACAATGGTCAAAAATGGTGGGAAGGTGACAAAGATAAAATGCTAAAATCAGAAAATGCAGAGCTTCTTGATTTTATCAAAGCCTCTGGATATATAAGATAAGAAACCTTTTTTTGGTTGTTTCCCTGGCCAGAAATAATAGTCTTTTCTAAAAATCCGTTTGCTTATTGGTCTGAAGCTTACAGCTAGTATTGACTGGGTTAGGGTATAATAAGGTGTTTGTTCTACTACAACGTAGGGAATCTTAAAATCTATCCGTCCATCCTGCAAACGTCTATAGTCAAAGTAATAAAAACTCTGGTACCAGCACCTTTCCCCCCTTATTACTGTCTGCAATTTTGTCTGTGAGCCCATATCATAAAGCTCTTCAAAGTATAAATCCCCTGTATGTACCTGGATTTTGTATATATTCGAAGCAAGCAAATCTGGATCACATATTATTTCCGCCTCATAGCCCAACTGCTTATAGTACTTTTCACCCAGAATATAGGTCTTCTGCATATTTAGCCTCATAGTAATGCTATCTGGTTCGCTACTTCCTAAGACTGTAGAATCAACCCATTTATTACCGTCAAAAATAAGCAACTGATGAAGCAGTGTGTCTGTGGAAGTAATTACAAATGTTTGATAACGGTAAAAATCCGGCGCCTTTTTCCATACAAATCCTTTAAGATGCATAAATGAGCTATCAACGAAAAAAACAGCATCAAATTGGTAAGTTAAATTCTTAACCGGGCTGTGTGGGCTTACAAAGCTAACATAACGGTCAATCACTGTCCAGGCATTAAAACCTTTTTTCATCAACTTGTACCGGTACAGTTTGGCATCGGTAAAACTTATATCATAATTAGCCGAAAGCTTCAGTATATCACAGCCTATAAGCAGTTCATTCCCTATCACTACAGGTGTGATCTTTTTGTCCAAATCTTTAGGCAATAAATCTTTTAGGCTGGTGTAATCAAGTGTGAGAAATTTTTCCCTCAAATAGGTCAAATATGCAGGCTTTTCGCCACTCCTGAGAATAAAATAAATCATATCCTCGAATCCCGTTGGTGATGCAACAGTGCTATCTAACCAGGCGGCCATCCCAGCACCAACAGCCTCTATCTGCGAAGCAGACACTCCTGCCAAAGGATCCTTCATCCTGTTTAGTAATTGTTTCAAATCATTATGCAAATCATCTGTCTCGATAAAAATCCCAAAATACGAACCCAGGCTAGAAAAATGTAAAGTATACCTCGACTCTGGATATATGCTCCTGAGTAATGCCTCTAATGTTCTGTACTTAACTATATCAATAGGCCAGGAAAGATCAAAACCTTTGACTACTCCAACCCTGGCCGAACTATCTGCAATATTGACAAAATACAGGCCGTGCGGGCTCTTTTCCCTTTTCTTTAAAGGTGAAAATTCATGGGTTTGTATTTTTACTGCAGAAAATATCCTCCTAACAATATTCAACGTCGAATCTGGTAAATTTCCTGCAAGAATTAATGTCGTTTTGTGGAGGTCAAACCTATAACGAAAATTCATTACATCTTCGGGCTTAATATATTCTGAGACTTTTTTCCCCAGGGCATAATCACGTGGATAATAAATAAAACGTGGCACCCTTTGCCATAAAGTTTCATCATTTTGACGCAACATCGTGATAGCCCGGCTCACCTGCTCTCCATCAAAAACCTGGTTATACACTATATTTCTTACAAATCTCAAAGCAGAATCAAGACCCTCTGGGTTGCTAATTAAAGTTCTAGCAAACACAGAATCCAGTAAAATACGTCCTCCTGTTAGATATGCAAAAACTTTATCAACACCAGAGTTATATTTACCTGTTACCGGGCGGTAAGAAGAATATAATGTTAGAAATACATTCTTCTGTGTTGTATCATAAAGCATTACTACCTCCAGACCATTCTCTAGTTTTTTTTGTTCCATTTTACTAATAACCCAGCCTGCCTGGCTATAGCTAGCTACTGATAATGCCAAAAACAATATAATCAGAGTATTTCTCATAAGCCTAAACGGTCTAAAACTGTTTTGAATAAACCTGTTGACTTCTTAACCTTTAGTAAATTTTGCATTAGTTTTCCTTTTTTCCTGACAAAGCAGGCTATATCCTTAACAAGATCCATATCCCCCTGACCTGTCGCACAAAACATTTCTTTCTGGTCGAGCCACTTAGCAATATATTCCTGCTCTGTCTGACCTGGTGTGGGAATAATTATAGCTGTCTGCCCTATTGCTACCAGATCCATAACCGTCGAATAACCTGCACGTGCTATAACAACCTCTGCCCCTTTAATATAGCTACACA
Organism: Bacteroidales bacterium; assembly: GCA_027083655.1. Lineage (GTDB taxonomy): Bacteria > Bacteroidota > Bacteroidia > Bacteroidales > S143-33 > S143-33. The sequence continues at coordinate 3,095 of JALWNS010000258.1, forward strand.
GCTGCCTGTCTCCAAGATGTGATACCAGCCTAATATTACCCTTTGTTATATCAAAAGCTTTATCAGGCCTGCCACTTATTATTAGAACATTGTAAATAGAGTTCCCGAGCTGGGCAACAATCTTGTCTATCAACAATTGTCTATGTGGCTCTAACCCTGAGACTAATGCCACGACCTGGTAAGTATCATTTGGTCTACACTCCATATCATAAAAACGGGATAATGGCCCTAAATATTGGACAGTCATATCCTTAGGAGCATTAGACAACTGCCCTGCCAGACGGTCTACTCTTGCTTTATTATCCGGAATGAGGCACATTTCAAACCTCCTTAGAATCCTGTGATAAATTTTAAGAGCCATAGGCTCGAACATACGGAGGCCCCGTGGAAAAACTGGAAAAATCTGGTGGCTAATAAAAATTTTTTTTGACCTTGAAGTATACATACCAAAACGATTGTCCGAAATAATCAAGTCAATATCCAGACGCCTAACTGCTTGGTTTACCCATAGCCTGTCAATAACAAAATTAACCACTAACCGCACACCTATATGCACAAGTCCAAAATTAAAAAGTCTCCGGCTTCGCCAATAGCGCAGCGGTAAAGCCGGCACACGCAAGACTTGCAGACCAGGATAACGACTTTTGAGGAAGGAATAACTCCGGCCACTAGCTGCCAGAATTAGCTCATGTCTAACCATTAAATAATCTATCAAAGGGCAGAGACGGGTTGCATGTCCCAGTCCCCAATCAAGTGGCGTTATCAAAATCCGCATTTCTAATAGCCAATTACTTTTCTCACACGTGAAGAATTAAACCTGTAGCTAAGTCCCATATTAAACCAATAAGGTGATCCTATTGCTAGCTCACCGTACAAACCCAGGTTTTTGACCGGATATAAACCCGCCCCGAATAATGTTATTTGAAAAGATGGTAAAGCATTGGTAAAGCTACCTTCCCTTGGAATATACTTGGACACAATAGAAGAAAAAGGACCTAAATAATTCTCGATGTAATAATCAAAGTTTGCACTAGCACGATAATGCCAGATACTTAGGCCTGCGCTAGCACCTGTATAAAGATTGAAATTCCCTTTCTGCATGTAAAATAATGTCGTGCTCAGGCTTAGATTCCATTTTGATGCGGATACAGTACCTTGTAATGTATCGATGTTTCCACTGATAGCAAAACGTTGATAACCCAAAGCAAGACCCACGGCAACTGTTTTACTGGCAAATATACGGAAATGGGCTTCTAGCTCAGGCGTTATTGAATAATCAACATATTGCCTGTTTATCAATAGATGGCTAGCTGTCCCCAGAATACTACCTCCTATACCAAGACGTGCATCATATTTAAACTGCTGTCCATAAGAAAAAGATAAGCCTAGAACTATGACAAAAGCTACAAAAAATTTTTTCATGGTACTTATTTTTTAGCCTAAATTTAATACAAAAATTCTATTTAGTTGTAATGAAGCACAAGCTACTCATTTTCATCGAAATATCACTACTATCAATATTCCTTATCTTACTGAATATCCAAGCTCCCCTGGGCCTTAGGGTGATAACTAAGACCTTACTTATGCCTGTCCTTATTGTTTTTGTCCTATTGAATACACAAAATTTTAACAAATTCATTTATCTGGTTATATTGGCTTTGACCCTTTCTATGTTCGGGGATCTATTCATGGAGCTACAAAGTGGAAATGATAAATTTTTCTTTCCAGGACTTGGATGCTTTTTGGGTGCACATATCTTTTATATCTCTGCCTTTAGCTATAAACTGCAAACAAAACTATTAACCTGGTCCAACTTAATTTTTCTCTTGCTCTTAACAGTGGCGGTTTTTGCCCTGCTTACATACCTTTGGCCCAAGCTCGGACAGATGAAAATACCGGTTTTATTTTATGCAATAATCATCTCTGTGGCTACTTTTACTGCTTACATACGTTCCTGTAAGGAACAGAGAATATGTATTCTATTTTGGGGTGCTTTGTTATTCCTTTTATCAGATGCTTTGCTCTCGATTTACTTATTTAAAACACCTTTCCCTGGTGCAAGGGAGATTAACATGATACTTTATATTACGGGTCAGACCCTCATAGCTATAGGAACAATATTAATAAACAAACAAATGACATGGAACGCAAAGTAGCTATCATTGTACCGGCCAAGAATGAAGAAAAATTTTTACCAAATCTTATACAATCATTAGAGGTACAAACATTTCAAAATTTCTGGCGAATACTTGCAGATGCCGCCTCCACAGACCGCACCAGGCAAATAGCAAACGAAAATGGGTTTATCATAACCGAAGGTGGTCATCCATACCTGGGACGCAATAATGGCGCAAAAAAAGCTATTGAATTAGGTGCAGAAATATTAATCTTTGTCGATGCAGACGTTGTACTACCCCATGAACAATTCCTGGAACTGGCTCTTAATGAATTCGAAGGGAAAAAACTAGATGTAGCAGGTCCACTGCTCCAACCATACGAAGTACATGACGGAGAAATACGGGTCTCACGAGACTGGCGTTTTCAATTCATCTATCACATATCAAACTTAGGTATGTTATTACTCGAAAATACAACCAAACCAGCCTTTCAGGTTTTCATGATGTCACGAACTAAGGTACACAAAACAATAGGGGGATTTAAGCCTCTCGAGTTTGCCGAAGATTCTCGCTATGCCGTCGATGCTGTAAGCCATGGGTTCAAATTCGGTATTATTAAAAAATGTGGGAAAATACTAGTCTCACCCCGCCGCTTTCAAAGAAAAGGCTTTTTCGGTTCTGGTGTACCTTATTTTCTAACCAATTACCTGCTAGGGCGTGAGGTATACGTCCATAATGCCAAAAGAAAATACTTTGAAGATTAATAAAGACTATACAAAGCCCATAATATTAAAACGGTTGTCATTAATGGGCATAATGCTGGCCTTCTTCTGTTTTTAGTCCATGACGTAAAAAGTACATAAAAATGGCTATTCCTACATAGCTTATAATTCCCGCAACAAAAAATACATACTTTAATCCCCATAAATCCATAACCAAACCTGATATAAGCGGGGCTATAATCATACCTACACTCATAGCGGTATTAAAAAGCCCCATAGAAGCCCCCATTCCATATTTACTACCAATTTTTACATTAATAGCAGTAGCTGCTGGCATTGAAATAGCACCTCCTAGACCCATGACAAGCGCGAGCGCCATAAAGGTCCAAAAATTATTTGCAAGAGGTATAAGTATCAAACCTAAAGCGCTAACAATAGCACCTATGACAACGAGGGCAAATTTATTCCATTTATCAGCCAGATATCCAAAGATGCCTTGCAATGAGGCCATAAACAGAATATTAGTAGTTAGAATAACACCTATTTGTGATGCGCTAATATCAATCTGTGCAGCCATCAACGGTAGAAATGACATCACACCACCGCGTCCCATAGCATTAACAAAACGGTATATCAATAAACCTTTGAGGGTATCACTTTTTAAAATCTTTTTGAAGGAGATATTCTGCCTTGATTTCTTTCTCTCCCTGCTAACATTAATGTTAGGCAACATAAAAAGCGTAAGCAAAAATGATAATCCTGTCAAAATAGCCATGGCAATAAATACACTGTTAAAACCATACGTATCATGCAAGACACCACCTATTAATGGTCCTGCCCCCATTCCCAGGTAAAAGGCAATGTTAAAAACCCCCATTCTCCTGCCTTCTTTCCCCTCACTAGCGGTCTCCCCAACGTATGCCATTGTTATAGGGATAACCATAGCAGAAGCAAAACCATGTATAAATCGAACCAAAGTCAATGTCCATACCGAATTTGCAGCTATATACAATAAAGAAATTATGGTGTATAGCAATAACCCAGTGGTAATAAATTGCTTGCGGCCATGTTTGTCAGAAATCTTGCCAACTATAGGCATAAATATTGCCCTGGCAAGGGAAAAACCAGCGAATATAAAACCCAACCATATACCTGTTGCCCCTAAATTCTCTGCATAGATAGGCATTAAAGGGCTTACAATAGCCAGGCCCAACATCGCAGTAAAAACAGCAATAAAGAGCACATTAAAAATTCTTTTGGACAAACGCTCCATAACAAATGATTTTGAAATGAACAGCCAAATTAACCAAAAAACTTTCTGGCAAACAAAAAATACTTTAATTAGCCCATTATAAAACCGTTAACCTTCACTTCTTTTAAAATTTGCCAGGTGATTAAAACAATAAACGGCGGGCTAGCACTAGCCCGCCGTTTAATAGCCAAAATATTAATAAGCATTAATCACTCCAGTCAATGCTTGCAAGATGTTTATAATAATTCCAACGCCAGCGTGCATCTTCTTCTGCTTTCTTGAATAGCTCCTCTGCTCTTTCTGGGAATGTTCTGAGCAAGGCACTAAAACGTGTCTGCTTCAACATCCACTCACGCAGTTTGCTAAAGTCAGGTTCTTTGCTGTCGATCTGCAATGGATTTTTACCCTGATCACCAAGACGTGGATCATAACGATAAAGTATCCAAGCACCGGCTTCGACACCTTCCTTCATAAAGGTCTGCGCATAACGCATATCTTTTAGACCATGTGCAATACAAGTTGAGAAGGCTATGATCAATGATGGGCCATTATAGCTTTCTGCCTCACGGACTGCCTTGAGATACTGGGCAAAGTTGGCTCCCATGGCTACAGAAGCTACATATACATATCCATAAGTCATTGCCAGGGCACCAAGGTCTTTCTTACGTATTGGTTTTCCTGCAAATGAGAATTTAGCAGATGCACCAGTTGGAGTAGCCTTAGAAGTCTGGCCACCTGTGTTAGAATAAACCTCGGTGTCAAGTACTAGAATATTTACATTATCCCCAGTTGCAATAACATGGTCCAAACCTCCATAACCAATATCATAAGCCCATCCGTCACCACCTATGATCCATACTGATTTCTTGGTAAAGTAATCCTTATATGTTAGCAGTTGCTTTGCAATATCGCTACCATCTTTCTCTAGCACTGGTATAATCTGGTCTGCTGCCTTTCGGCTCTGCTCATAAGTATCCTGGGATTCGAGCCACAGCTGGGCTGCTTCTTTCAAGTTGTCATTAAACTGGCCATCAACTATCTCCTGCATCAAACGTGCAATGCGGTTGCGTATATTGGTATATGCTATTGCCAATCCATAACCATATTCTGCGTTATCCTCGAATAAAGAGTTTGCCCAAGCAGGACCGCGGCCATCATCACCAGAACGGTAAGGCGTTGATGGAGCAGAACCACCATAAATAGACGAACAACCAGTAGCGTTTGCTATTGTCATGTGATCGCCATATAGCTGTGTAACCAATTTGATATAAGGTGTTTCTCCACATCCTGGACATGCACCATGGAACTCAAACAATGGTCTTGCAAACTGGCTATTCTTAACAGTCTTCTGCTTATCGGCAAGATTACTCTTATAGCCTACATTTTTGTCCAACCAATCAAACAAACTCTGGTTTTCTTCCTCTTCTGTGAATGGAGCCATATCAAGGGCTTTATTACCCTTCTTACCTGGACAAACATCCACACAAACGCCACAACCAGTACAGTCATCAACAGATACTGCGATAGTATATTTATAGCCTTTAAATTCCTTACCAATTGCATCAAGTACTGCACCACCCTTAGCCTCATATTCCTTGGCCTCTTCCTCTGTCATTAAGAATGGACGGATAACTGCATGAGGACAAGCATATGCACAGTAATTACACTGGATACAGTTCTCAGGAATGAATTTGGGTACTTCAACAGCTATCTTACGTTTCTCAAACTGTGTTGTACCAGGAGGGAAAGTACCATCCTCACGGTCAACAAAAGCACTGACAGGCAGGTTGTCGCCTTCGAGCCTGTTCATTGGATCTGCAACTTTACGGACAAATTCTGGTACGCTTGGATCGTCAATACCAAACTTTGTGTCATCTGGCAAGTCTTTCCATTCCTTTGGTACCTCTATCTTAACAACTTCCTCTCCACCCCGCTCAATAGCAGCAACATTTGAATTAACTATGTCTTCACCCTTACGGGAGAATTTTTTAATAACAGCATTCTTCATGCTTTCTAAAGCAACCTCGTATGGTATTACGTTGGCTACTTTGAAGAAAGCTGCTTGAAGTGCAGTACTCGTTCTGTTGCCAAGTCCTACTTCCTTCGCAATCTTTGTTGCATTTATGATGTAGAAGTTTATTTCATTTTCTGCCAAATATTTCTTAACATGATTAGGCAAATGTTCAAGTGTTTCTTCAACACTCCATATTGTATTGAGCAAGAATGTTCCGCCTTTCTTCAGTCCTTTTAGAACGTCAAACTTCTCAAGGTAAGCTGGCACATGACATGCTACAAAGTCAGGTGTATTAACAAGATAGGTCGAACGTATCGGTTTATCCCCAAAACGAAGGTGTGAAATTGTAATGCCACCTGATTTCTTTGAGTCATAAACAAAATATGCCTGTGCATATTTATCTGTGTTCTCACCTATAATTGCGATTGAGTTCTTGTTAGCACCAACAGTTCCATCACCACCAATACCATAAAATTTTGCCTGGAATGTTCCCTCTGGTGCCAGGTCTATCTCTGGGTAAAGAGGCAATGAAGTAAAAGTAACGTCATCAATGATACTGATAGTAAAGTGGTTCTTTGGCTCTTTCTGCATAAGGTTCTTATATACTGCCAGGATATGTGCTGGTGTAGTGTCTTTGGAAGAGAGTCCATAACGGCCACCAACGATAAGGGGCTTTTTCTCTTGACCATAGAAAGCTTCTACAACATCCATGTAGAGAGGCTCACCAGGTGCTCCTGGTTCCTTACTACGGTCTAATACTGCTATACGTTCAACTGACTTAGGCAATACCTTAAAGAAGTATTTTTTAGAAAATGGACGGAAAAGATGAACTGTTATTAAACCAACTTTCTCTCCTTGTGCATTAAGGTAATCAACAACCTCTCGTATAGTTTCTGTAACAGATCCCATAGCAACAATAACATACTTAGCCTCAGGATCTCCATAATAAGTAAATGGATGATACTCCCGGCCTGTGATCTTGCTTATCTCCTGCATGTACTGTTCTACAATATCAGGCACTACTTCATAATAACGGTTAATTGATTCGCGTGCCTGGAAGAAGATATCAGGGTTCTGTGCCGTACCACGGGTTACAGGATGCTCAGGATTAAGAGCGTTTTTTCTAAATCTCTCTATAGCTTCCCAATCTACTAATGGACGGAGATCGTCCTCTGTTAGCATCTCTACTTTCTGAATCTCATGGGATGTCCTGAAACCATCAAAGAAGTGAACAAAAGGTATACGGCTCTTAATAGCTGATAGATGTGCAACACCTGCAAGATCCATAACCTGCTGAACACTACCAGAAGCTAAAAGAGCAAAACCTGTCTGACGGACAGAATAAATATCACTATGATCGCCAAATATTGACAATGCATGGGTGGCAACAGTACGTGCACTAACATGGAAAACTCCAGGCAGCAACTCGCCTGCTATTTTGTACATATTTGGGATCATCAGAAGCAAACCCTGGGATGCAGTAAAAGTAGTCGTGAGAGCACCTCCTTGCAAAGAACCATGAACAGCACCAGATGCACCTGCCTCTGACTGCATCTCAGTAACCTTAACTTCGTCTCCAAACAAATTCTTACGGCCCTTAGCTGCCCACTCATCTACGTGTTCAGCCATTGGAGAAGAGGGAGTGATGGGGTAAATAGCTGCTACCTCGCTAAACATATATGCTATGTGAGCAGCGGCATAGTTACCATCACATGTTATCCATTTTTTTTCCTTTTGTGCCATGTCACTATAGTTTTGGTAATTTAATTTAAAGGTCAATTTTTCAGTTGTGAAATTACAATAAATTTGAGAAAAAACAGCTATTATTTTTCAACATATTTTCTATTAACAAAAAAAAAAAAAAAGGCAGAGCTCCCCCATCGCAGGGAACTCTGCCAGAACAAATGTTTACCCAGCAACATTACTTTTTATAAGGCTCACGCGCAGAGTAGTTAATTTTAAGAGCCTGCACCTTTCGCAGCTCTTGCTTCACATCGGTAACAATACCCATATCTGTTTCTTTGTCCACCTTCAGAGAAAAAGTCATTTTTGGAACATCTGCCTGTGGTCTCTTTGCACGCTCTATCTCAACATATTGAGGAATCTGGGAAAGCGAAGCAATCTGGTCATTGAGTTGAATTACAGGCTTTGTACCATATTTCTCCTGCAGGGCTCTCTGTGGAGGACCTATGTATATATAACTAACTAATGATTTATTCTCCAACTTCTTTACCTGTGTCGCCTCTGGCAAACGGATTATAACTTTGTAATCTACCTCCTTGATTGTGGTAGAAACCATAAAGAAGAAAAGGAGGATAAAAATAATATCTGGCAGAGATGCAGTAGATATTGCAGGAGTTGATCTTTCTTTCTTTTTACCAATAACAGCCATTTCAAAAAAGTTTTGTATTATTTTGTCTTAACACGACGAGGCTCTGCCTCTGACAGAGAAATAGGATAAATTTCTCTTATGAGCTTCTGCTGATCTTCCTTCAGTTCATTGTATGGCTTACCATAAGCTTGCATTGCTAATTCGTCCCTAAGTTCATTAAATGCTTTAACTATAGCATCTTGTACCTGGATATAAACATTATACTTCGTTGCCCGGTCTGTTTGCAAAGAAACAACACCTTTGGACTTTGGCACATTACCTATCTCATCCAAGATACGTTTGTATGTCTCTATTTTGTTTTTATCAGGGTTTGGCTTAGCCATTTCCTTATCTAGAAGATCAGAGATAAACTCATGCTCAGACAGGTTAGGATCATCATTGGGGTTAATAATAAACTCCTTAACTCTCTGTGTTAAAGCATCTATTTCTGTCAACTCGCCTTCTACAGCCACCTGGTTGTCCTTATTAACCAGTACACTAAGTACATTTCGCTCCTTTACCTTGGGAGCCTCAGCATCTGGTGGTACAGGTGGAGGTAATTTACGAGTAATACCCTTGTCCACACTCATTGTTGTGGTCACAAGGAAGAATATCAACAACATAAAAGCAATGTCAGCCATTGAGGCTGCATTTATTTCTGGTATGCCTTTTTTTCTACGTGCCATAACCTATTTTTTTTTATAAATGAAGCTCCGCACAGATTATAATCCGGGCGGAGCCCATGTTTTTAGTGTAATAGTTCTTTCAATTCTGCAACAATGATAGCTAAAATACCCAAGGCACCTAAAATATACATAGAGTACAATGATGTATCAGCAAGGCGAAGTGCAAAATCCATATTCTTTATCTCAATATTAATATCTACTGGGGTTGTAGAAGAGAATGAATATGCAATTGCAAATACACCCAACAATACGACCAAAGAAATCAAACCTTTAACAGCACTCTTGGGGTTCTGAATCATTCCAACAAGTGGACCTACAATAAAAGCTGAAAGCACTGTTATACCTAACAAGAAATAAGCCCAGTAGAAAAACAGGTTCAAAGGTGCCTCACTGACAGCCAGATTATCTATATTAGTATAGAAATAGACTGCCAGTACAATTGAGATTGCAAGGAACAGAATTAGAAAGATATCTATAATGAGTTTACTTTTATCTTGACGCATTGTTAAGAAATTTTAGTGTTTTTCACTGTATTTAACGAGCATATCAATAAGAGCAACAGATGCATCTTCCATATCTGTTACCAATGAGTCGATCTTTGCAGAAATATAATTATAGAAAATCTGCAATGTAATAGCAACTATCAAACCTGATACAGTTGTAATCAAAGCTACCTTAATACCATGGGCTACAAGACCTGCAGAAATATCACCTGCTTTCTCTATTGCGTCAAACGCCTCAATCATACCAATAACAGTACCCATGAAACCAAGCATTGGAGCAATAGCGATGAACAACGAAATCCAGGTCAAACCTCTCTCGAGCAATCCTGTCTGAACACTACCATAAGTCATAATAGACTTTTCGACAACATCAATACCTTTGTCATAACGGCTAAGACCTTGGTAGTATATACTTGCAACTGGTCCGCGCGTATTACGTGCTACTTCTTTAGCCGCTTCTATTCCACCTTCTTCGAGAGCCTGCTCAATCTTAGCAATAAACTTCTTTGTGTTAATAGAAGAGAAAATCAAGTAAAGTATACGCTCTAATGCAATAGCTAAACCTAAAATAAAGGTCAGAAGGATAACGCCCATGAACCCAGGACCTCCTTCAATAAATTTTGTCCTCAACTGCTGGTGGATACCTACCTCTGTCTTCGCAACCTGCTCTTCTTTAACATCTTCCTTGGTGTGTACATTAACTTGCTGAGCAGCAGTGTCAACCTGAGCTGTATCAGCTTTTGCTGTGTCGCCTTGTGTCTCCTGTGCATAAGTCATATTAACACCTAAAAAGAGAACGCTTAAAATTGTGATAACTGCCAGTAATCTTTTCATTGTTTTTTATTTTATGTTTAAAATTTAAGTTTGAAAAAATATGGCGGAGGGAGCGGGATTCGAACCCGCGGTACCCCGGTGGGGGTACACACGCTCTCCAGGCGTGCGCCTTCGACCACTCGGCCATCCCTCCATCAATACACAGAACGTGTATTTAAAATATCTCCAACGAAATTAATATTTTTTTTTTAAACCCAAATCATTTAAAGCATTTTTTTGCGAATTCCTTTAACTTAACTAGCACCTTATCACGCTCTTCTATATACCCTTGGTGCCCGCTTTCATCCAGAATCAAAACCTCGCTACCCTCTGGTAATTCTATATTTTCAACCACATCTGCAGCTATAAAATTATCCTTCTTTCCAAGAATATACAAAAATGGTATATTAGTATTTTTTAGCACTTCTCTGTAATCTGGTCTCTCTTTCATACCTTCTAATGCTGCAATTATACCATCATTACTAGTATTGATTGCTATAATCTTCAGAAAACCTATCTTTTGAACAAACTTAGCCAAATTGTCATTAGCAAATGTCCTCTGAACATGTTCCTTGGCAATCTTTATCTTCTTACCTAGCTTTATCTCTTCAATCATTTTATCCCTTTGCTCTTTCCTTTCTTGGGTGTCGGGCAATGGGGTAGAATGCAATAACACCAGACCAGCTAAAAACGAAGGATAAGAATTAAGAAATTCCAAAGCCACGTAGCCTCCCATAGAATGTCCTACAAGTACAACCTTGTCCAAACGTAAATATTCTATTACTTCCCTTACTACATCTGCCATTAACTCCATACTATGAACTTGTTCTATTACCCCTGATTTACCATGGCCTGGTAAATCAATTGAAATAACCCTAAAATCATTAGCTAACTCATCTGAAAACTCATCCCAAATATCCAAGCTCTCCATAAAACCATGTAACAACACAATGGGATTACCCTGTCCTTTGTCTTCAAATCTTATTGTTGTACTCCTGTAAACTATTGACTTTAGCATATTGCTTTTTTGTTAACGAAGTTACTTTTTTTAAGTATCTTTTCAAATTATTGGGCCATCAAAGTTTCAATTTCATCAGCCTCCAATGGTATATCATCCATTAAATCTTCAACTCCATCTGTTGTTATAAGCACATCATTCTCTAGCCTAATCCCTATCCCTTCATCTTTTATATATATACCAGGCTCAACAGTTATTACCATACCCGGCTCCAACGGAGTGTCTTTCGTTCCTACATCATGAACATCAAGGCCCATGAAATGGGACAATCCATGAGGATAAAACTTTGCAATTTTATCAGGATTGCCTTTTTCCGATTCTTTTAATAAACCTAATGCCACTAAATGATCTGCTATTAATTTACGCGCCTTCTCGTTCAAATCATTTATCGTTAACCCAGGCCTAATCTCCTGCTCAATCATTCTTCTCTGTACCTGATAAACAGCCTGGTATACTTCTTTTTGCCTCTGTGTAAAATGCCCATTTACTGGTATGGTACGGGTCAAATCTGCTGCATAATTTAAATACTCTGCGCCAAAATCCATTAACAACAATTGTCCTTCCTCACATTTATCACTGTTATTTATATAATGTAAGACATTTGCATTAGCCCCTGATGCAATTATTGGCAAATATGCTACATTTCGTACTCCATTACTGACAAATTCGTGTATTATTTCTGCCTCTACTTCATACTCAAAAACACCTGGCCTCACAAAGCTGAGCACTCTGTAAAAAGCTTGCTTAGTCAGGTCTATAGCATATTTAATAACCTCTATTTCCTCCTGCTCCTTAACCAAACGCAACTTTGTAATTAGAGGAGCCTGTCTCCTGTATATATGCAGAGGATACAAATATTTCAGCCGTTCTATAAAACGTAGGTCTGCATCATTATAAAAACGGGAGTATTTCATGTTTTCGTTTACTGACACAAAAACCTCATCTGCATAAAACATCAGCTCAGACAGATAATTCTCAAATTCGTCAAACCACATGATTGTACTTATACCAGATATTTCTTTGGCTTCGTCCTTAGTAAGTTTATGCCCTATCCATGTCTCAATTTGTGGATTAGATCGGCGTATAAATAATACTTCACGATACTTTTCCTGGGGATGGGCAGGACAAAGGGCTAAAATTGTTTGTTCCTGGTCTATTCCTGTTAGATAAAACAAATCTGAATTCTGCCTATAAGGATAAGTCTGGTCCCCATTACGTGGCAGCTCATCGGCACTAACGACAAAAGCTACAGAGTTTTGTGGCAATTTTTTTA
>JALWNS010000259.1:0-758 GCA_027083655.1 Bacteroidales bacterium
GAAAAAGATTGATAAAAAGTATAAATTTTCTTACTCAAGAAAACACAAAATAAGAGTATTTTTTCATGATAAACGAACGTGTTTTGTACAATAATGTACTCAATAGGCTCTCTCAGAAATACCTTGTTGCCTACGACGACAGGGCATTGTTGCTAGCCCAGATCCTCAAAAACGAATTAAATGCAGATATTGATCTGGTAGAAGCAGGCTTGTTGTTTTATTTTGTTGTTAACAACCGGAAGATTGACCTGCACCACTTGCATGACATCTTTTCAGAAGAAGTGCTTATCCTCGTGTCTGATAGTATAAAGGTAATAGATTTTTTATTTAATACCTACCATGACCACCTTAAAAAAATCTTAGATTTAGCAGCGGATAATAAGTTTAGAATCAAAGCACTGGAGAATATTAAGAAGTTTATTTTCACCCTGATACATGATTTTAATTCGATTTTTATCATTAATGCTTATTATTTGCTTTTGTTACGGGATTATCCAAATCTACCGCCCCAGCTAAAAGACCGTGTACGCAAGCATGTAGAGTTTATTTTTTCTCCAATAGCACACCGTCTGGGTTTTTACCGTTTGAAATCTTTGTATGATGATTTGCTTTTTAAATATACTCTGCCAGAGAAGTACAATGAGATAAAGAATTATGTCGAAAAGATAAAAAAGCTGCGGACATTTGATTATAAGACCAACTTTAACCTGGATAAGTTTAAGCTGGATATTCACAAGTTGCTTCAGGAAAATCTAGGA
>JALWNS010000259.1:768-11951 GCA_027083655.1 Bacteroidales bacterium
ATATCGTATCAAGGGCCGTATCAAGTCCATAGCCTCTATTTACAAGAAAATGCTCAAGAAGGGACAAGACCTGGAGTCTATTAAAGATATTTTTGCCCTGAGAATAATATTTGACGTGCCGTATGATTATGAAGAAGGCTTTGGCCCGTTTCCTCAGAATGTGCCACAGGAAGTACTGGAGAGGGAATATAGTGTATGCTGGGAGGCTTATAGTATAATAACCAACCATTATGAGCAAATAAAGTTTAAGAATTATATTTCCAATCCCAAACCCAATGGTTACCAGTCCCTTCACGTGACTGTCCTGGCACCTGGTAATATACCCGTGGAGATACAAATCCGGACAACACGAATGGATGAAATAGCAGAGAAAGGAGACGCAGCACACTGGATGTATAAGGAGCAAGGATCAAACAAGATTAACCGTGATGAAGTGTTCCGTGTGCTAAGGGAGCTGACCGAAGAGGACAAAGCCGAAGAAGTACACAAAAACATCAATGAGATTTATGTTTTCACACCAGACATGCACTTGATAAACCTGCCTAAAGAAGCCACAGTTTTGGACTTTGCCTATGCCATTCATAGCCGTATTGGCGAACAATGCACAGGAGCACGTGTAGCACATATTGACGATGCAAACCACTTTCGAGTAGTCTCATACAAAGAAAAGTTAGAGAATGGATGGATTGTAAAAATACTTACATCTCCAACACAGAAGCCCACAGATGAATGGTTAGATATAGTTCGCACCCTTCACGCGCGAAAGAAAATAAAGTCTTATCTCAAGCTACAGAAACTGGAGCCTAACATAGAAGCTGCAAAAGAGATGCTCGACCGCAAGCTCACACGTTGGGGATATAGCCTGACACACCCTATAGTGGCAAAGATTATGAAAGAGTTGGGTTATAATGAGACTTACTTGTTTTACAATGATATAGCGCTAGGCAAGGTAGATTTGACCAAGCTTAAAAATCTTATACAAGAAATTGAGATCAAAGAACAGCGGACATACGTCCAACCTCCTAAAAAAGTTATCACTCATACAGATCAAAGTGATAAAGTACTGGTAGCTATTTTTGAGAATAATAGTGCGAAGATACTCTTTGTCTCACGGGCAAAATGCTGTAATCCTCAGGTAGGTGATAAGATACAGGTTTATCTCTCACCACGTTCCAAGACAGTACACAAGGAGTCCTGTCCTGAGCTGGCAAAGATACGCCAGACAAATCCAGAGAGAGTATTTCCGGCTGCCTGGGTAAAACCTCATAAGAAATTAGACGTTAATGAACTAGCGCGCGAACACACTGTCTTTTTGTTAATAGTCGATGGTTTATTAGCCGGTATTGATGAGGTGCAAGAAGAACTCAAACAAATCGTTAAAGAGAACAAATTGCCTCTTAAACGTTTACTTGTTCGCCAGGGAAGGGGGAAAACCTTGAGGGTCTTTCTCATACTCCAAGGCAAAATTAGTAAGAAAATAAAATCCCAGCTTCTGGACCAACTGGGGGCTTTGGATTATGTTATTCAAATACGTGAGAGAAAGTATAATCCTAATATCAAGGCATAAAAAAACTTGCTTTCTTTATGCTGTAAAACACTTTTATAAAGCTTAAAAATTGTTATTTTAGAGCTTACATAAAGCTTTTTCAAACAACTAAAAACAGTTCTTATGAGTACAATTGATCTATCAATTTATGGCATTACAGGTGATCATGAGGTCATCTATAATCCTTCTTATGAAGATCTGTTCAAGTATGAAACAGATCCTAAGAATGAAGGTTGGGAACGAGGAGTCCTGACTGACCTCGACGCTGTGGCGGTTGACACAGGTATTTTTACTGGCCGTTCACCAAAAGATAAATACATAGTCGAGGAAGAGACCTCCAAACAAAATATCTGGTGGCGTAATGAACAACGTAAAAGCTCTGATAACAAACCTATAAGCGAAGATATCTGGCGTGACCTGTGGAATAATAGTCTTGAGGCTCTTAATGAAACAAAGCGCATCTTTGTGATGGATGCTTTTGCCGGTGCCAACGAAGACACACGTCTAAAGATTCGCGTTATCACACAGGTTGCATGGGCTGCACATTTTGTTAAAAACATGTTTATCCGTCCATCAGAGGAAGATCTCAAAGATTTTGAACCGGATTTTGTTATGCTCCACACCCCAAAAACAACTGACCCCAAGTGGAAGGAGCATGGTCTGAACAGTGAAGTTTATGTTGCTTTCAACCTCAAAGAAGGCCGCGCTGCTGTCGGTGGTACATGGTACGGTGGCGAGATAAAAAAAGGTTTCTTCTCAATAATGAACTATTATCTGCCTCTCAAAGGTATTGCGGCTATGCACTGCTCTGCTAATATGGGAGAAGACGGTGATACAGCTATTTTCTTT
Organism: Bacteroidales bacterium; assembly: GCA_027083655.1. Taxonomy (GTDB): domain Bacteria; phylum Bacteroidota; class Bacteroidia; order Bacteroidales; family S143-33; genus S143-33. The sequence goes on from JALWNS010000259.1 coordinate 3,164, forward strand.
GGTCTCTCCGGTACTGGTAAGACAACACTGTCGGCCGATCCTAAGCGCCGCCTTATCGGCGATGATGAGCACGGCTGGGATGATGACGGTGTGTTCAACTTCGAAGGCGGCTGCTATGCTAAAGTTATTAACCTGGATCCAGAAAAAGAGCCTGTCATCTACAACGCTATCAAGCGTAATGCCCTGCTGGAGAATGTTGTAGTAGACGCAGTACGTGGCAACAAAGTATGGTTCGAGTGCGACGTCAAGACCCAGAACACACGTGTATCTTATCCCATTTTTCACGTTGAAAATGCGGTTATCCCTTCAAAAGGAGGACATCCTAAAAATGTGATTTTCCTTACTGCTGATGCTTTTGGTGTGCTGCCTCCAGTAGCCAAGCTGACAATGGACCAGACAAAATATTATTTCCTCAATGGATACACAGCTAAAGTAGCAGGTACTGAGCGCGGTATCAAGGAGCCTGTGCCTACTTTCTCTGCTGCTTTCGGTGCAGCTTTCTTGCTCTTACACCCAACTGTTTACGCCGATGTGCTGGTTAAGAAGATGGAAGAGCACGGATCCCAAGCTTGGCTGGTTAATACAGGCTGGACTGGTGGTCCTTATGGCATAGGCCAGAGAATGGACCTGCCAACAACACGCCGCATAATTGACGCTATTCTGGACGGTACATTGCTTGAGGCAGAATATGAGCTCTTCCCTGTATTTAATCTATGGATACCAAAGGCTATACCTGGCGTGGACAGCTCAATACTTAACCCACGTAATACATGGGCAGACAAGGAGGCTTATGACCGTACACGCCTGGAGCTGGCTAAGCAGTTTATTGAGAACTTCAAGCAGTTTATGGACAACGAGGAAGGCCGCCGTCTGGCAGAGGTTGGGCCTAAGGTTGACTGATAGTAATAACGGTTTGCAATAATGGAGAGGTTTCTATCTTGATACTACTGGCGGTCCTAGGACCGCCAGTAGTTTTTATACCGGCAACAGTTATTACATTTGGATATATTCCTTATAGAAAAATGTACTGGTATTAACCACACTCCTCCTCGCAGGCTGCTGGGAGCACCTAGCCGGCAAAGGATTTAAAGTTGTTTTACTTTTGTCAATAACCTTACTTGAACTGGTAATAGAAATTGAGTGCTTCGAAAATTTCACCTTTTGAGCAGGTCTGGTCTATGACAGGGTCGCCTATATCACGCAGCAGGGTAAACATGATTTTGCCGTCGCGGTTTTTCTTGTCCTGCAAGAGCAATTCATAGATTTGGTTGTAATCGTCGTAGGTTAGTGATACTGCAGGGAAACGGCTCGTGATAAAGGAGCTTATTTCAAACACTTTCTCAATGTTGAGGATAAACTTGATATTGGACAGGTAAATCTCGGCAACCAGGCCTATAGCCACAGCCTCACCGTGTAAGATTTCTTGACCGCGAGAGAGCAACAATGTTTCTATTCCGTGACCTATTGTATGTCCAAAATTTAGTACTTTTCTTAGTCCTTTTTCCGTTGGGTCCTGTCGTACTATATTGTATTTTATTTCAACGGATTTTTTGACCAGAAAGGCCAGATATTCATAATCTATCCCGTCCACAGAAAAGCTTTTTATTTTAGTCCATTCACCTTCGCCTGTTATAAGTGCATGTTTTATCATTTCGGCATAGCCTGAGAGGAATTGTCTGCGGTCAAGGGTTTGTAGAAAAAGGGTGTTGATGAGGACCAGTGCCGGGTCAGAGAAAGTGCCAATCATGTTTTTGTATGAAAGCAAGTCAATGCCTGTTTTACCGCCGACCGAGGCGTCCACCTGCGCTAGCAGGGTCGTGGGAATGTTTATAAAACGTATCCCACGTTTGTATGTCGAAGCTACAAAGCCGCCGAGGTCGGTCACCACGCCACCGCCGAGGTTAATAAGCACGCTATTACGGTCAGCACGGTGTCTGGCTAGGAATTCCCATACCTGGCGTGCAGTATCCAGGTTTTTGTTTTTCTCACCTGGTTCCATGACAAAGCGTGGTACGTCTGCTAATAGCTTTATTTGTGGTAGCACATGTTGCTCTACATTGCTGTCGGTAAGCAGAAAGATATTATCACGTTGAATGCCATTATTGTCGAGAAAGTTCAATAAATGATAGTCGATATCCTGGTCAAAGATTATTTTGTAGTTCTGTGTTTGTATTTCCATGTGCATATCAGTTTTTTAGCTTTGGGTTGTTTTTGTGGCGTTCTTTGTCACGTGATGCTTTTTTTGCTAGATTTTTTTCCAGAGCTTCGGTCAGGTCAACGCCTGTTTGATTGGCGATGCAGATAAGCACAAAAAGCACATCGGCCATCTCATCGGCAAGGTTGAGTTTCTCTCCCTCTTTGGCAGACTGTTCGCCATAGAGGCGTGCCATGACGCGTGCTAGCTCGCCGACTTCCTCTGTTAGCAGTGCCATATTTGTGAGCTCGTCAAAATAGCGAACACCATAGTTTTTTATCCATTGGTCCACTCTCTGTTGTGCCTCGCGCAAGGTCATTTATTGAGCGTTTTTGTAGTTTGCAATCCACTGTGGGTCTTCCATTGCTTTGAGTAAATGGAAAAGATTATCTCCAAAGATAGTGTAAAAAACAGTATCCATTCCCATCTGTGCTAGAATTCTTTTCTGGCCTGGTGTAGGGACATAAGGGTTTTGCATGTTTCCTGTCCAGCCAAGGGTGTCTGAGCTTTCTCTTTGATAAGGGTAAATAGCATAACGCAGCTTCCATAGACTGTCAATAATACCATGTGTTGCCACGCGTCCCAGAGCATCTATCTGGCATGTATCTGTTATTCCGTATAGTTTGAGAAGGTCTTGGTGGTTTGGGTTGGCCATGCTTTTTTCGTGGCCTCTAATCCGCAGGCAAAATTGGTCCAGGGTCAAAGGAACGGTCTCCGAAAAACGCCTACCATCGTAAAAAGCTTCGTAAAAAGTAGCAAGTCCATTCCACGACGGTGCAATCTTAACTACATAGACATAACCAGTACTTGATTGTCCCAGGGAAGTAATTATTAACCCCAAAGACAAAACAATAAATGTGAACAATCGTTTCATAACAAGCCAGGGCTTTTGTAAATTTGTCCATACTAAGATGATAAAGATTTTTGAATATGTCAATCAAGGTTGAGAATATCACCAAGTTTTATGGGGAGCAAAAGGCTCTGGATAATGTTAGCTTCAGTATAGACACTGGCCAGATCGTTGGGTTTATTGGACCTAATGGAGCTGGCAAGACAACAATGATGCGCATTATTACAGGATTTCTGCGTCCTTCGTCAGGTAGGGTGTTGGTTAATGATGTTGATAGCGCTAATTCGTTGGAAGTCAGGCGGATGATTGGCTATTTACCAGAGAACAATCCACTTTATTATGACATGTATGTGCGGGAGTTCCTATCATTTGTAGCCGGGCTATACAAAATCAAAGACAGGAAAAAACAGGTTGACCGCGTCATTGAGATGACAGGTCTGGGGCCGGAGCAACATAAGAAAATCGGACAGCTATCCAAGGGATACAAACAAAGGGTAGGACTGGCACAGGCAATAATACATGATCCACAAGTGCTAATACTGGACGAGCCAACATCGGGGCTAGACCCAAACCAAATTATACAAATCCGCGACCTCATATCAGATTTGGGCAAGGAGAAAACAGTCATGCTCTCCACACATATAATGCAAGAAGTAGAGGCAATATGCCATAGGATAATAATCATCAACCGCGGCCGCATTGTAGCCGATGATACTCCACAAACCATCCACGAGCGCGTGAAAGAGAAAACAATGACCTTTGTCGTGGAGTTTGATGCACAGGTGGACGAGGCGCAGCTTGTAGCAATAGATGGTGTGGACAGTGTGCGGTCTATAGGCCAGAACCGCTGGCTAATTACCAGCCAGGAGGATATCCGCAGAAAAATTTTTGACTTTGCAGTGGTTAATAATATTGCTGTCCTGTCTATGGACATGAAAAAGAAGTCATTGGAGGAAGTATTCCACGAACTAACACAAGGCGAAAAAAAATAAAGTAATGGCACTGAATTACATTTGGTTAGCTTTTTTCTTTATAGCGTTTATTGTAGCGTTAGCAAAGCTTGTATTCCTGGGTGATACGCAGGTTTTTTCGGATCTTATAAAGGCAGTGTTTGATACGTCCGACACAGGTTTTCGTATAGCCTTGTTTCTCACAGGCATTCTAGCCTTCTGGATGGGCATGATGAAAGTAGGCGAAAAAGCAGGACTTGTGCAGGTCTTGGCGCGGGCTTTGCGGCCATTGTTTAGACGTATCTTTCCAGAGGTGCCAGATGGTCATCCAGCGTTGGGTTCTATCACTCTTAATATTGCTGCCAATATGCTCGGACTTGATAATGCAGCCACTCCAATGGGGCTGAAAGCCATGCAGCAATTGCAAGAGATTAACCCGGACAAAGAGACTGCTAGCAATGCACAGATAATGTTCCTGGTGCTCAATACCTCAGGCTTAACGATAATTCCTATTAGCATAATGGCCTACCGTGCGCAGTTGGGGGCACAGAACCCGACAGATATTTTTATACCCATACTGATTGCTACGTTTTTCTCAACAGTAGTAGGTCTGATAACCGTAGCCCTTATACAGAAAATAAAGCTATGGGACTGGGTTGTACTGGCATACCTGGGTGGCATTACACTGGTAATTTCTGCATTGATAGCTCTTTTCCTTTCATTGACGCCCGAGAAAATGCAGACTTTTTCGGATGTAGCAACAGGTGTTATACTTTTTGGGCTTATTGTGTTGTTTCTATTCGCTGGGATGATAAAGAAGCGGAATGTCTATGAGGATTTTATCGAAGGGGCAAAAGACGGTTTCCAGGTAGCTATCAAGATTGTGCCTTACCTTGTGGCAATACTGGTTTCTATTGCAGTTTTCCGTGCTTCTGGTGCTATGGATTTCCTAATAGCTGGTCTGGCAAAATTTTTTTCATGGTTTGGTATGGATACGGAATTTGTTAAGGCTCTGCCCACTGCTTTTATGAAGCCACTGTCGGGGAGCGGTGCGCGTGCCATGATGATAGAAGCCATGAAAACTTATGGTCCTGATAGCTTCGTGGGGCACCTGGTGTCAATAATCCAGGGCTCGACAGACACGACTTTTTATGTTCTGGCTGTGTATTTTGGATCTGTAGGGATACGCAATTCGCGTTATGCTGTCCTCGCTGGTCTAGCAGCAGACTTTGCCGGCATTATAGCCGCTATTCTGATAGGTTATTTGATGTTTGCGTGAGGAGAGTTATAGTTATAACCCGTCTGAAAAGAAGGAGACCGCCACTTTTGCAGCAGCCTCCATGTAGTTTATTTTAGCATTTTCTTAACCCGCAAATAAAAATCATGCATTATCTCTGCTGAGGCGCGGGCTTTGTCTGTAACAGAATAGATTTTCTGTTCTACCTGTTGCTGGTACTGGTCTCTGAATTTCTGTGCTTTTTTGATCTCTTTCCAGTAATTCTGGTTGATGTGGTGTGTGTATGCTTTGAATATAGAGAAGGCTAGATCTGGGTTGTCCTCATACCTGTTGCCTTCCTTGTCAAAGTGGTACTTAAGCGTTTCTGTCCAGGGGTGTGCGAAGTATTCTTTTGGCGGCATGGCTATGGACAAAGCAATCGGGATGTAAGGATTAATACAAGGATTGAGCGGCGCCCACCAGACAATAGTGTTTTTTATGTTGCCGCTGTATTCCACTACTGCGCTAAACTTTGTACCAGTGTTGCATATCCGGCTGACGAGTGCCTTGTGTGGGTTGGGATGAAGCTCACGGTGTGTCTCAAAGTCAGTGCCTTCATAGTGCGATGAGAGTACTCCCATCAGGTCATGCTTATCCATTTTTTTGTAAGGCTTGAAAGCAAAAGGCAGGGTAGGGTAAAGACTATATTCCCGGTCTGCCAGCTGATTGATACCTGACCAGTGGCGTGGAATGTTCCATGGTGCATATAGGTTTGCCTGGTCGCTATAGGCAAGGCGGAAGTTGAAAGGCTTGCCAGAAGTGGTGTCGTACCAGCCGCGTTTGATAGCGTAGTCAATCAGGTCAGGGCTGGACATGAAGTTTTGTTTATCCTTCAGGTTTACCTCGCCAATGGTGTAATAATTAGGCACGATAGCCACGGCTGTGTCCGGTACACGCTGGGCGACCCAATGGCGGCCTTTTACCACTGCCATGAGCCAAACCTCGTTGCTATCGGCAAAGCAATAAGTTCGGCCAGATGAGCCATAGCCGTATTTCTCAATAAGCTCACCTGCTACCATGACGGCATGGCGGGCGTTAAGTGCACGCTGGGCTACGAGCCTGCGGAAATCATAGGTCAGAATGCCAGTGGCTGTGTCCTCGCGCGAGCGGCAGGCATTGGAGCAGATAGCCACTCCGTTATCATTGACCAGCATATCGCCGAAATTCTGCTGGGTAGTCTCAAACCACAGATAACCAAATGTGTATTCTTTCTGTGGAATAGTGTCGCCATTGACCAGTGTGTAAACCTTTGACTTTTGATGTATGCGGGGCACGCGGTGAATGTTTACTATCAGGTTGCCATAGTCATCTTCGTTGTGGGCGACCAGGACATGGCCTGTGGCCGAAGCTTTCTTGCCTACGGCTATGGTGTAGCACTCGATTTGTTGTGCCGTAACAAACAAAAAGCTGAATAATAAGGTGATTAACAGTGTTATGCGTTTCATGGCAAAGATGTTTATTTGTTTTCGAGGAAAAAATCACGCAAGCGTTTTGTAAAGCTCTGCGTCCAATCTTTTGTGGCTTTGGATGACGTATTTATTACTGTGCCACTAGGGCGCACAATAGCCGAGACAGTCTGTGCTATGAATGTGTCACTTATTATCACTACCTCGTCGGCGCGCTCCATTAAGTCGAGTGATAGCCCTTTGCTTTTGTCCAGTAGTTTTTTTATTCCCAGATCAGGCGCTGCCGGGAGAATTTTTTGTTGAATGATTGTTTGCCGGAAATTTGGTGTATGCCCGTAAATGTAATATAGATTATTGTTCCACACTGCTATAACGTTAGCCTCAAAGGCTTGTATGATGCGGTTTTTGTTATTAACAAAGAGTACTTGTTCTGTGTCAAATTTTTCACCATAAAATTCGACCCAATAAACTTGCTCGGCTTCGCATAGATTGCTATGACGGCTGAAGTTATGAATTATTGCTTCGTTGTGTAAAGCGGCTTTTGTCCCGTATTCGGGTAGTTGAAAAGCATGTGTCAGCACTAGTGTATTACAGCCTACCACGTCTTTCAGACATAAGATTTTGACAAGGGCTGTTTCATCCAGAAGGTCATTTTTTTCCAGCAAATTAAAGATTTTTTCCTGTGAAAAATGTTCTGTGTTCAGGTCAAATCCCAATTCTTGTGCATCATGCCCGAGCCTTTCAATATGATCGTCAAACCACAGCAGATTGCCATCATAATACAGTATTGACCGCTTCAGTCCTTGACCAAAATGAAGGAATGGGCTGTATATGTCGATTTCAATAGTTTTTTTGTTAATTATTTGACCATCAAAGAGAATGTACATTTCTTCTAGCTTTAGTGTTTAATAATGATGAAGTATTCCAGGTTTGCCGGGCGGTCAACAGCATGAGACTGGATAAGGTTGTACTGCAAGTGTGGTTTCTGGCTAAGGATGTGGTTAATCTGTTTTTCATTGAGGATAAGCACGCAATTCTGTGTGTTGTTAAACACGCTGTCAATAACTTTCTGGTCATGAGTGTAAATCAGCTTGGCATCCGGCATATATGTCTCCAAATAAAACGGCAAGCTCGGCGGATCACCAAAATGATTAGCCACAACAATAACCTGTGCCTGCGGACTATGGTCCTTTATGTACTGTGCAGTACGCTCGGGTGCATTACGCAGGTAATCAAGTTTTGGCAAAACAAGGGCCAGTGAAAGGAACAAAAACAGTCCTGACCCCAGCATCAATATCTTGCTACCGTCCAGAATGCGTCCAACCCATATACGTCCCAGGCCATAAATCATTAGCATCAGATAAACCACTGCTATTCCTAGTGCCTGGCCAAAATCACTGGCGTTGCGGAAAAACGTGCGGCCAAAGAAAGCAATACCACCTGTTATTGACAAAACAATCAATAGTTGTAGCGCAGCACTTACACGCATAAGGGTTATGTCCTGCAGGTCTTCTGACCATTTGACAATCTGATAACCAATAGCCATAGCAATTGCAGGATAAGCAGCTATCACATAAGCTGGTAGCTTGCTCTTGAGAAATTCATAAATAAACCAACCTGACACCATCCATGCGCCGATAAGGAACCATTGTCCTTTGGGTTTCTCCCATAGTGCTTTGATTGAGTTTTTCAGTGCTGCGGGGAAAAACACAAAATAAGAAGCAAAGAACACAACTATTGTTGCCAGATAATAACCCACAGGACCTGTTTGTCCAAAGACTGCTCCCTTGGTGCGGCGGATGACATACCAATCAATGAGCCAGCGGATAAAATCAGGGTTCTGCTGCCATGCCTTGTATCCCCACCACAGCAGCGGCAAGAGTGCAAACCATCCAAAGAACCACGGATGCAGGATAAGCAGGTTTTTACGTTTGGGATGCAAGGCAAATAGCAAGACTACAAATATGCCCGTGAAAATCAATATCGGCGGTCCCTTGACAAGCAAGCCTCCTGCCACGGCGACATAAAACCAAAAAACATAAATCCAACGGCGTTCTTCCAGAACATAAAGCAGGGAAAAACCTGCAAGGGTGTGGAACAGTAGCAATAACC
>JALWNS010000259.1:11961-15833 GCA_027083655.1 Bacteroidales bacterium
GCAATAACCCGTCGGTTACTGCAATCTTTCCTAGAAGTGGGGCGAAAAAACTCGTACCCAGGACAATGGCAGAATAAAAAGCTGCTTTCTCGCCGATAAACCTGCGGCCAAAGAAATAAATCATCAAATAAACACCCAGCAGGCTAAGCGCTACAAAGAAACGGACAGCAAACTCATTAACCCCAAAAATCCTGTACGCCACGGTTATTAGCCAGAAATGAAGCGGTGGCTTGCGGTGGGGGAAAGACCAGGTAAAATCCGGAACAACATAATCGTGCGTCTCAATCATACGCTTGGCAAAGCCTGCATAGGCAGCCTCGTCCTGGTCCCACAAAGACACCCGTCCGTTATTCACAAACAGGATTGCGGCCAGTGCTGCAAAAACGAGGATTTTCTCCAGGGTACTGCGTTTAATCTTCATCGTGGTTGCGTTCTGTTTTTTAACAAAGATAAAGAAAAAGCTTAAAACACATTATTGCTACTTTGGCCTGGGGTGATAATATTTTTTTGCTGGTGCTATGTAGAGGAAAGATCATACATTGGTGTCTATAGAACGACCGCCAGCAAGCGTGCCGAAGGCACCTTGCTGGACAGAGGCTTGTAGTTTGTTCCATATTTTGGGGAGGGTATTCAAAGTAAGCCTTTCTTGTTTATTATCAATTGCTAAGTTTTGTCCCACATTCCACATGCCAATCAGGTGTGTTGTAATTATATAACGACCGCCTGCAAGCGTGCCGAAGGCACCTTGCAGGCAAAAGAAAGTAGTTTATCCCTTTTTTGCTAATGTGTTGATAATAAAAGTAACGCCCGGAAAAGCGAATAGAAAGTGCCTAGTCCTCTCCAGTAAGTGTGCTATAAATATATAAGTCCGCCTGCAAGCGTGCCGTAGGCACCTTGCAGGGCAGAGGCTTGTAGTTTATTCCGTTTTTGTGAAAGTGTTTGCAGGTTTGTATGTGGTTAAATATCAGTTATTTGGATTTGAGTTTCATTAATAAGCCCCCACGTGTTTCGTATAACTTGTGTTTTCATTTTTAGTTAATTATCACAAAATTTTTACTTTTGCAGAAAATCTTTTCAAACACGGTCAAATGATAGATCAGGTAAAACATTACATAGAGGAAGTAAAGAATTTTGAGGCCAAAAGTCTGGAAGAGCTTGAACAATTCAGGATAAAGTTTCTATCCAAGAAGCAAGGATTGATCACGAAGTTTTTCGCCGAATTCAAGAATGTACCCAAGGAGGAAAAACCAGAATACGGTAAGGTTCTTAATGAGCTCAAGGCGCTTGTTGAGCACAAGATAAAAACACTACGCCAGCATCTGGAGGACCAGCAAGCGCAGAAAGTGGACATGGACCTGACACTGCCAGGCGAGAATATGGCAGTGGGTACACGTCATCCGTTGTCAATAGTACGCCGTGAGCTGCTGGATATTTTCCGCCGCATGGGTTTTGCCGTGGCGCATGGACCAGAGATAGAAGATGACTGGCACAATTTCACTGCTCTCAACTTCCCGCATGACCACCCGGCGCGCGATATGCAAGATACTTTCTTCATAGAGCGTGACCCTGATGTAGTGCTTCGTACACACACGTCAAATACACAGATACGCTATATGGAGACACACCGCCCACCGCTAAAAGTGGTATTACCAGGGCGTGTGTACCGTAACGAAGCAGTTTCTTACCGTTCGCATTATGTTTTCCACCAGATAGAAGGCCTGTACGTTGACCGTAATGTATCATTCGCCGATCTAAAGCAGACCTTGCTAATTTTTGCGCGTGAATTTTTCGGCGAACATACGAATATCCGTTTCCGTCCATCATATTTCCCATTCACAGAGCCATCAGCCGAGATGGACGTCACCTGTACATTGTGCGGTGGCAAGGGTTGCCCTGTATGTAAATACACAGGTTGGCTTGAGATATTGGGCTGTGGCATGGTTGATCCTAATGTTCTCAGGAATATGGACATTGACCCTGAGGAGTACACAGGTTATGCCTTTGGCTTTGGTATAGAGCGTATAGCTATGCTCAAGTACGGCATCAATGACCTGCGTATTTTCCTGGAGAATGATAAACGCATGCTTGACCAGTTCCAGTATCTGGGCGATGAGGAGTAATTGATGACTATCATCTGACCTCTAGCGGTCAGATGATAGTCGCTCTCTACCAGATGTTTTTGTAGTCGTCGCCTAGGTATCTTTCTAATTGGAACATGCTTTCCTCGTTGATATTCAGAATTTCAAAGACAAGCCGCTTGTTGCATAAAGTTCCATTTCGTAAACCCGCCAAATCCCTGAATGACGAGAATTCCCAGTCTTCAGGTTTTCTGACCAGTCTGGCTTTGACAGGGTTTAAATGAATATAAGAAAAGCAGGTTTCTGCATAGCTTCTCTTGTATCTTGGGTAAGGAGTAAATTTACTTTGTCCCAAATCTTTAGCTTTAGTTTTCTGTTGAAAAAGCGAACCTGTCCTGTGTAATTCCTTGTTGATAGCCTGAGTGTATGAGCTCAAAAGGGTACCAAGTTTTCTAGCTAAAATTTGCATCCCTTGTTTATTTTCCTCGCATGATTTTTCGGTAGCCATTATCATCAGGTGGAAATGATTAGGCATTAAGCAATAAGCCAGAATTTCAGAAATAGGTTTTATCTCTTTTTTAATTTTTTGTAGAAAAAATATGTAATTACGTCTGTTAAAAAATATTTGCCCAGAATTGTTACCTCTGTTGTAAACATGGTAGATATGTCCTATCTCAAAGCGCATGTTTCATGTTCTGGGATTGTTCTTCTTTAAATTACAACAATTTAACGGGAAATTGTTGAATTTTTTGACGGAAGGGTAGGTATCTATCTTCTCCGCTGGAAAGCTAGCTTCCGACCGCTTTTAGCGGTCAGATAATAATCTAGTTTTCCTGAATAAAGCTTACTATCTCGTTTACAAGCTGCTTATTTAGTGGCAGGGCTGGGTCAAAGTATGTCCTGATGTTTGCGTTTCTTTCTGCAGGTGCATCCTTCATGATGTGGTTCATGCCTGGAATGATAACAAGCTTTGACCGGCGGGCGGCTTTGTGCAGGATAATGGCCTGGTTTGTGTCTATTTGTAAGTCATGATTACCCTGAATGATAAGGACAGGTAAGTGTAGTTTTTTTATCTCCTTTGCCGGATCGTAGCGCATCCATGAGATGAGGAAAGGCTGCACAGATGGGCGAAAAACGCTCATTAAAATTGCAGGTACATTTTTTACACGATGTCCATGGCTCAGGCTGTCAATGATAGGAATACCTTGATCTTGTACTATTTCAGGCTGCGATTCAAACTGCTTTTTCAGTACCTCACCTATGGGCACACCTGCGCCTGCTATTGATACAAGCTTATCCACAGGTTCTTGCTCTGCGGCAAGTATTGCTACAAGTGATCCTTGACTATGGCCGATGATTACATACTGCGTGAAATCATAGTTCTTCTTCAGGTAACGTAGCCATGCAATAGCATCACTGACATAGTCTTCAAAAAGCACAGAATCTTCATGGAAACGGGGATCATTCATTATTGAAAAAATCCGTTTATCGTAGCGTAGAGATGCTATGCCATGACTGGCTAGCGAGTCTGCAAGCATTTTTAAACTGTTGTTGGTCATCTGCGAGTTGTTGCCATCACGGTCTGTCGGCCCTGATCCGGCAATAATTAGAGCCACAGGAACATGTGTGCCTTTGTCCGGTATAGTCAAAGTACCATTGAGTGTCAGGGTGTCCACCTTTATGCTAACGTCTTTGGTAAAGAAGTCCTGGCCAAAGGATAGACGCAAGGTTAACATTATTAACACGAGAAAAATAGAGCGCTTCATTGACTGGTGATTTTATTTTTATCAAAGA
>JALWNS010000260.1 GCA_027083655.1 Bacteroidales bacterium
GGAAAATCGAAGTCGTAGCGCCAAGCTCTGCGCCCATGTTGGTGATAGTAGCACGCTCAGGAACTGTCAGTTGCTTAACACCTTCACCTCCGTATTCAAAGATTTTTCCAACACCACCCTTGACAGACAAACGTCTGAGAAGCTCAAGGATAATATCTTTTGCAGAAACGTATGGTTTGAGGCGGCCTGTGAGCTTTACAAGCACAACCTTAGGCATATTCAAGTAGAAAGGCTCTCCTGCCATAGCCAAGGCAACATCCATACCACCGGCACCGATAGCCAGCGCACCAATACCGCCAGAGGTTGGTGTATGTGAGTCAGAACCAAGGAGGGTCTTACCTGGAATAGCAAAACGTTCTACATTTACCTGGTGACAGATACCATTACCTGCTTTACTGAAATAAACCCCATATTTTGCTGCAACTGTCTCGAGGAAAAGATGGTCATTTGCATTCTCCGGACCTGTCTGCAACATATTGTGGTCAACATAAGATACAGACAATTCGGTCTGTACCTTTGGCAGGCCAATGGCTTCAAAATGTAAATAAGCCATTGTTCCTGTCGCATCCTGCGTAAGTGTGTGGTCAATCCTAATACCAATAGGCTTACCCGGAATCATCTCACCTTCAACAAGATGAGACTTGATAATCTTCTGTACGATATTTAATCCCATAATCCTTTGTTTTGTTTTTTAATTGTTTAGAATAATTCAAAAGTAGTATAAAAATCCGTTAACCTTTCTAAAAATTTACTCATAAAACGTTAAATAATAGCCATATCATCAAGCACTTTCATCACTTCCTTAACATGTTCGGCAGAACGGTCAAAGGCAGCGCGTTCTTCTTCGTTCAATTCAATCTCAACCACTTTCTCAATACCATTTTTACCCAGAATAACAGGTACACCAATGTAAATGTCCTTATAGCCATATTCTCCGTTCAGGTATGCACATACAGGGAGGATTTCACGTTTGTTAAGGGCAACGGCTTCTACAACCTGCATTATTGCTGCACCCGGAGCATACCATGCAGAAGTTCCCAGAAGCTGAACTATCTCACCGCCTCCTTTCTGTGTGCGTACAATGATCTTGTCAATAGTCTCCTTGTCCATGAGCTGTGTCAGAGGTACTCCACCAATACTTGTATAGCGTGGTAGAGGTACCATTGTATCTCCATGGCCACCCATTAGCAATGCCTGGATATTATCCGGGGAAACATTCAATGCCTCTGCTATAAATGCCTTATAACGTGCAACATCCAATGTACCTGCCATACCAAACACCTGTGTACGTGGCTTGTCAACATACTTAGAAACGGTCTTGTAAACGGCATAAGTCATTACATCCAATGGGTTGGTAACAACAATAAAGATTGCATTTGGAGAGTACTTGATGAGCTCTGTTGCAATAATATTTACAATTTTGGCATTAGTACTAATAAGATCATCACGGCTCATTCCTGGTTTACGTGGCTTACCTGCAGTAATAACAATTATATCAGAATCTTTACTAGCTGCATAATCATTAGTAACTCCTTTCACGCGGGAATGAAAACCCCAGATGGATGAGCTTTCCCACATATCAAGAGCCTTACCTTCGGCAAGGTTTTCGACAATGTCAATGAGAATAACTTCTTCTGCAAGATTTTTAATTGCTACATCATTAGCTACTGTAGCTCCTACATTACCGGCACCAATAACTGTAATTTTGTTAACCATAGCTCTAATTTTTTTAATTTTTTACATTCAAAATTAAAAATATGATATTTATCACCCAAAAGCATGAATAAAATCTTTTGTAAATTGCGAAAATCTATTTTGTGAAACATTTTTAAACTTTATCCAAATTAATCGAAAACTAATTAACTTTATAGACGAAAATCTCAAAATATAGAAATTATGGAAAAGCTTAAACAAAAATTAGCAGAGAAAATTGATGCCCACCGTCCACGTACTACTAAGCTGCTCAAAGAATTCGGTGATGTAAAAGTCGATGAAATCTCCATCCGCCAGGTTATTGGTGGTATGCGTGGAGTAAAAAGCCTTGTTACTGATATCTCATACCTCGACCCATACGAAGGTATCCGTTACCGTGGATACACTCTACCTGAAGTTTTCGAGAAATTACCAAAACCAGCTGGTAAAGACTATCCATACGTAGAAGCAATGTTCTTTCTCCTTTTAACTGGCGAAATCCCAACGCAGGAAGATGTCGAAGAAATTGTCGAAGAATTCAAAAAACGCCGCCAAATCCCTCAGTATGTTATTGATGTTTTGCGTGCAATGCCTCGCGACTCCCACCCAATGGCAATGTTCTCCACAGCAATCCTGACAATGCAGAGGGAAAGCAAATTTGCCCGTTTCTATGCTAGCGATGAATGGGATAAAATGCGTGCATGGGAATACATGCTGGAGGACGCCATGGATCTGTTGGCTAAATTGCCAGGCATTGCAGCATATATTTATCGCATGAAGTATAAAGCAGACACACATATTCCTCCTCGCGATGACCTGGACCTGGGTGGCAACTTCGCCCACCAAATGGGTATTGCTGAGCCTTTCGACGATGTCGCCCGTATGTATTTCATTATCCACGCTGACCACGAGAGTGGTAATGTTTCAGCACACACAGGCCACCTGGTTGCTTCTGCCCTCTCTGATGCTTATTATGCTATCTCTGCTGCTCTTAATGGTCTGGCAGGTCCTCTCCATGGCCTGGCTAACCAGGAAGTGCTCAAGTGGATACAAGGTATGATGAACAAATTTGGCAACAAACTACCAGACGACAAGGAAATTGAGCAGTATGTATGGGATACACTCAACTCTGGTAAAGTAATCCCTGGTTATGGTCACGCCGTTCTGCGTAAGACCGACCCACGTTATATGGTCCAGCGTGAATTTGCCCTCAAACACCTCAAAGATGACCTATTGTTCAAGTATGTTGATAAGTTATACCAGATCGTTCCACCAATCCTCGAATCACTCGGTAAGGTTAAGAACCCATGGCCAAATGTTGACGCCCACTCAGGAACGATCCTGTGGCATTATGGAGTACGTGAATATGAATTCTACACAGTTCTGTTCGGTGTAGGCCGTTCATTCGGTATCCTGTCTAATATCACTTGGGACCGTGCCCTCGGTTATCCAATCGAGCGTCCAAAATCCCTTACCACCGACATGCTCGAAGAAATCGCTGGCATCAAGAAATAAAGCTGGATCTTTAGCTCTTTTTACGACAGGGGCACCAGGCGGTGCCCCCTGTCGTTATATACGTGTGTGGTAAGAGTGTAGTGCTTTTTTACAATGAAATGAGAAAAATTCATTATACAACTGGCGAACCACGGCTACATGGAACGTTGAAAGTTTCATGAGCCAAGACATTATTAACCAACACTAATGTAATATTCCTGCCCGTTCATCAATGAGGTTTTACCCGGTAGAGAAAAATTTGCTATATTACATTTAAATTTCAACTCTACCTCCGTGGCACTTAACCTGGATCATATCACAGAATTTGCCCACCTTGCCCGGCCAGAAATTTACGAACGGGGCAAGCTTTATTTCTATAACAACATGATAAAAAAAGTCGAAGTTGACATTCGTCGGCGCTTTGCCCGTTTTGAAATCATGGGCAGCCAGCCACAGCCTTATATTATTGAAATAAAAGATTTTACAACACCTGCCATCTCTGCAAGTTGTACCTGTCCTTATGACAAAGGTATGTGTAAGCACCAAGTGGCTGCTTTGCTCTATCTTAAAGCTAATTTCGACCAGCTTGCCGGGGAATATAACCAGCGTTATTACCCACATCTACCATTGGATGAAACACAAGAATTTATCAACCGGTTTCTAGAAGAATTCAAGCCTTTTTACCCGGAAAACTACGCAAAAGGCGAAAAACTTGCCCAGAATTACTCTGTTAAAATAACATGGCTCAACCCTCTTTTGCAAAAAGCCCGTTTCTCTGTCCTTGAGCACAAAGTAGAGATTAACAATTACCTAAGCCCCAACATTCACATGACTTGCACATGTATGAA
>JALWNS010000261.1 GCA_027083655.1 Bacteroidales bacterium
TAGTAGACCAGATTGTAAATAGTTTCCCTTCTCCGGTTGAAGTTGCGGCGATAATAAAGGATATGGATGTACCCTTTTCAAAGAAGTATCTAGCAGATCCGAGCATTATTGATAACTATGATATTAATTTTAAGAAAGCTTTTGGCCTGGGTGTTTTGAGTGCAGATTTGGGATATCTTAATGTGTATGAACGTACCACATTAATAGTAGAATATTTGAGTGCTATAAAGAGGTTGGCAGATGATTTGAGGGTAGGACAGTTTTTTGATTTCCAGGCCTTTAAGCGTTTGGCGACGAGTAGTGATAATTTGGATTCCTTGGTATTTTTATCAGTTAATAGCTTTTCTAATATGAACCATCACTTGCAGGAGAATGCAAGAGGTAATTTGAGTTTGTTAATGGTAACAGGTGTATGGCTCGAGGGTCTTTATCTTATGACTCAAGTATATGCTGAGCATCCAAATGATAAATTAAAAGAATTAATAGGTGATCAAAAGACAATTTTTACTATCTTGTATCAGGGTTTAAAATTGTATAATGACGATGATTATTTCAAGAAAATACTTGATGAATTCAAAAAATTAGACAAAATTTATAGTCAGATAACGATTACTTACGAGAAAGTTAAACCGACTTACCAGTCCTCACAGTCGGATGTACCTGTATATGAGCAAGAAGAAAGGAGTGTTATTAACATCACAGATCAGCAAATAAATGATTTAATTAATATAACCGAACAAGTAAGAAATAAATTAATAAATCTATAAAATGAAAAGAATTGCTTTCATAACAACATTATTAGCTGGGTTATTGTTTATCCTTGCTCCAAACAAGGCACATGCCCAGTGTAAACAGCAAATGGTATATGCCTGTGCTACCAAAGGCAAAAGCATCTATTTGCGAGACTTTAATACCAAACTCAGGTCTGGCAAACCTCATGAAAGAAGTGCTCGTTGGACAGTGGTACTAAATAAAGATGCACATTACCGTTTCAATTTATGTACACCTGAAGGATACGAAGATAAGGTGATAATGACTTTATATGATAGCCAGCATCCAGAAAAAACCAATCCTTATGGATCTACATACGACCCGAAGACAGGTAAGCATACTGATTCTTTTGATTTTATATGCCGCAAATCCGGAATGTATTATGTCTCTATCCGTTTGAAGGAGGGCGTTAAGGTTAAGAAAACTTGTGCGGTCGGTATCCTTTCATTCGTCGGAAGCACGCATTAGTTTAGTGTTTAAAATATTAAAATTTTGTTTCATTCTGGTAATTAGACCTTTGTCCATCCGGACAAAGGTCTTTTTTATTTTTCGTAGTTGTTTATTAACTTTGCTTTCCGTGTTAAAAAATTCTACACAGGATCTATGGACGAGGACAAGCCTTTGAAAAATAATGTTTTTGAAAATCCAGAGGAAATATCAGGCCAACCTGATGAACAGGTGCACTTTAACGGTGATGAGAACGGTAAAATTATCTCTGTTTCAGGTTTGTACGAGAACTGGTTTTTGGATTATGCATCGTATGTAATACTAGAGCGGGCCGTTCCACATATCAAGGACGGACTTAAGCCAGTACAACGCCGTATTTTGCATGCTATGTACCGCCTGGAGGATGGACGCTATAACAAGGTAGCTAATATTATTGGTTATACCATGCAGTACCATCCTCATGGTGATGCTTCTATTTACGAGGCCATTGTCCAGTTGGGACAGAAAGGGCTCTTAATTGATACGCAAGGAAACTGGGGAAATATTTACACTGGAGATTCGGCCGCAGCAGCCCGTTATATTGAAGCACGCTTGTCCAAGTTTGCATTGGATGTAATGTTTAGCCCCAAAGTAACAGAGTGGAAGCTTTCTTATGATGGGCGTAATAAGGAGCCCGTTCACCTTCCTGTAAAATTTCCTCTTTTGTTGGTGATGGGCGTGGAAGGTATAGCTGTAGGTTTGGCTTCGAAGATTTTGCCACATAATTTTAATGAAGTAATAGATGCTTCTATAAAATATCTTAAAGGCCAGGATTTTGAGCTTTATCCTGATTTTCCTACAGGTGGAATGATTGATGTTTCCCGTTATAACGAAGGATTACGTGGAGGCAAGGTGAGGGTCAGGGCACGTATAATTAAAGAAGATAAACGCAAACTCGTAATAACAGATATACCATTTGGCAAGACTACTAGCTCATTAATTGATTCGATAATTTCTGCAAATGAAAAGGGTAAGATAAAAATCAAAAAAATAGAGGATAAAACTGCTGATAAGGTAAGGATAGAGATATTCCTGCATCCAGATTCTGATTTAGATAAGACTATAGATGCGCTCTATGCTTTCACAGACTGCGAAATAAGCATTTCTCCTAATGCTACGGTTATCGATGAGGACCGTCCACGCTTTATGTCTGTAAAAGATATTTTACGGAGGTCTGTTGATAATACTGTCGATATTTTACGCCGGGAACTCCAGATAAAACTAGACGAATTCGAAGAGGCATGGCATTTCTCATCATTGGAAAAAATCTTTATAGAAAACAGAATATATATACAAATAGAGGACTGTGAGACCTGGGAAGAAATTATAGAGACAATAGACAAGGCTTTAGATCCATTTAAACCTAGGTTAAGGCGGGAAGTAACTTATGATGATATTGTCAAACTTACAGAAATCAAGATCAAGCGTATATCCAAATACGACGCCAAGAGGGCAGAAGAACATATAAAAGATATTGAGAGCAAAATAGAACAGGTAAAGTATAATCTGGAACACATCATAGACTTTACTATAGACCACTTCAAGCGTCTAAAAGACAAATATGGCAAGGACTGGCCCAGATTGACAGAAATAAGGAATTTTGAGGAAATTGAAGCTACTCATGTTGTTGCGGCTACACGGCGCCTTTATGCTAATTTCAATGATGGCTTTGCCGGTTATGAGCTTAAGGATGGTGAGTTTATCACTACATGCTCTGACATTGACAATATTCTGGTTGTACGAAAAGATGGTACATATTTTATAACTAAGGTAGCTCCTAAGTTTTATATAGGTAAGAATGTTATTTATATAGGAGTTTTTAAGAAAGGGGATACGGCTACTGTGTACAATGTAGCATACCGTGATGGCGCAACGGGTTATACTTATGTCAAGCGTTTTAATATTACAGGACTGACCCGTGATAAGGAATATAACCTTACAAAGGGAGCAGAGCATTCGCAAATACTATATTTCTCAGCAACGAAGGGAGAAGCAGAGATTGTGCAGGTTAAGCTCAAGCCTAAACCACGGCTTAAGAAAAAAGTGTTTGACTTCGATTTTGGCCAATTACCTGTAAGAAATAGAAATGCACAGGGTAATATATTAACCAAACATGCAGTACACAAGATAATAATGAAGGAAAAAGGTGAGCAAACGGTCGGGGTAAAGTTGTGGTTTGACTGGCAGGTGATGCGCCTAAAGAACACAGAAACAGACTATTATTTGGGAGAGTTTACTAAAGATGACACTATATTGGTAATAACCAAGAGAGGAACTTATTATTTGGCTCCGGCAGATCTTAATCATCATTTTCCAGAAGATATAATTGTGATAGAGAAATACGATCCTCAGAAGGTTTATAATGTTGTTTACTATAATGGAGAGCAAAAAGCTTTTTATTTAAAGCGTTTTACATTTGAGCCGGCCAGTAGCGAGACTACATTTTTATCTAATGGGGATTCTTATTTGGTAGATTTGGCACCAGGTCAGAGGGTTATAATTACTTACAAGTACAGGTCAAAAGACAGAAAAACTAAAGAACAGGTAATAGATGCCGAGGAGTTCCTCAAGGTTAAATCTATTTCTGCAAGGGGAAAGAAACTCACAGACAACAAGGTTTTGAAGGTTGAATTTGTAGAAGTTCAAGAACAAACACCTGACCAGGCAGAAGATCACGATGAAAAGTCCCTTTTTGATGATCAGGTTGATAAAAAATGAATA
>JALWNS010000262.1 GCA_027083655.1 Bacteroidales bacterium
ACGAACCAGGATGATATTTACTACGTAATAAGTTATACCCTGGGTAATCCTTCCCGGTCTTTGAGTTTTGGTATGTCGGATAAAATACAGGATGGCAGACAGTATACAATAGTGAATATAGGGTTCCGTCCGCAGGAAAATAATACAATTTATTTTCTGAAATTTGAGAAATAAGACAGATTTATGATGATTAAGCATTAAAAGTAAAGTCTTTATTGTGCATGCGGCTCCGCAGGAGCCGCATAATTTTTAGGCTATTTACTTTTGGCTATTTAAGTAGCTTAGGATTTTTTTTAGATCCTCAGGTGTGTTAAGGTTCATAAAAGGTATGTCATTCTCAAAATCGACAAAGCAAGTAGGAAAGAGATCGAACAATAAGCGTAGCTTGTATTTCTGGTCCTTTATCATTTTTTCAATCATAGGTAGAGACGATTTGGGATATATACCCACCAAAGGCTCAATATATTGTCCATGACGGGCAATAATAATTTTTTCGTTTTCGTCACAAGATTTTAATAATCTTTCCAGGGTTTGTCTATTTAATAGCGGCATGTCAATGGGTAAGACCAAAGATTGTGAAGTGTTTATATTTTTTAAACCTGTATAAATTCCGCCTAGTGGACCTAGTCCGGGTATAATGTCTTTGATAATAATGTGTTTTGTATGATGAAGTTCGTCAGGATTTGCAATAATTAAAATTTCTTTAACAAAAGGCTCTATTAAGGATACCATGTGTTCCCATAGCCGTAAACCTGTCTTATTGATTTGTATCATTTTTTTATCCTCTCCCATACGGAGACTTTTGCCTCCGGCTAGTATAATAGCACTTATTTTGTCATTCTGTGGCATGGAGAATTTTAAAATTTTGTAATAATTTATGTTAAAGTTAATTTTGGAAATAAAATAAGAAAAAACACAAATCATGGCAAAAGTAAAGGTAAAAGAAAAAGGCAGAGGCAAGCGTGAGAATTTTGTGAGCAAGTTTGGGATTATAGCTGCTGCAGCAGGTTCGGCTGTTGGACTGGGCAATATATGGCGGTTCCCCTATGTGGCAGGTGAGAATGGAGGAGGAGCATTCCTGATAATTTATGTAGCTTTTGTGATATTGATCGGTCTGCCAGCAATGCTTTCAGAGCTTATAATAGGCCGCCGTTCTATGAGTAATGCAGTAGGTTCTTTTCGCAAATTAAGACCTAATTCTCTTTGGTATCTTATAGGTGTAATGGGTGTACTCACAGGTTTTCTTATATTTGCTTTTTATTCAACAGTAGCAGGATGGACATTACATTATACATACCTGGCTATAATAGATACCTTTCATGGTATGAGCGGCGAACAATTAGCTCAGACATTCCAGAAGTTTCACACCTCGGCTCTTTTGCCAGTGTTCTGGCAAATAATTTTCTTGATTCTCACTGCAGCTATTGTAATAGCAGGTATTGAGAAAGGTATTGAACGTTATACCAAGATTTTGATGCCAATATTGTTTTTAATTCTCTTGGTTCTGGTTGTACGTTCTGTCACACTGCCTGGTGCAGGTAAGGGTTTGGCATTTTTGTTTAAGCCTGATTTTACAAAGGTCACTGCTAAGACAATACTAGAAGCTTTAGGCCAGGCGTTTTTCTCTCTTAGCCTGGGTATGGGTGTACTGATAACTTATGGCTCTTACATTCAGAAGCATGAAAACCTGACCGAAGTGGCCGGGGAGGTTGCTTTTTTTGATACTCTTGTGGCTATATTAGCTGGTGTTGCTATTTTCCCTGCAGTTTTTGCTTTTGGTTTGAAGCCCGAAGCAGGGCCAGGCCTGGCTTTTCTTACATTGCCTGGAATTTTCCAGCAAATGCCTGGAGGATATTTCTTTGCAATTATTTTCTTCCTTTTGCTGGTTGTAGCGGCAGTTACCTCAAGGATTTCACTGCGTGAAGTAACTGTTGCATTCCTGACAGAGGAATTTGGCCTGACACGAAAAGCTGCAACTATATGGAGTAGTCTCGTTGTTGCTATCTTGGGTATATCTGCTACTTTGTCATTCGGTGTGTTGTCCGGATTTAAAATTTTTGGCCGCACAATTTTTGACTTCCTGGATAATTTGACTGCTAACATACTCTTGCCTCTAGGCGGTTTCTTTATAGTGATATTCGTTGGTTGGGTAATGAATACCAAAGAGACTAAAGCAGAGCTTACTAATGAAAACCAGATGAAAGGCCGTCTTTTTGGCATCTTCCTATTTTTAATACGTTTTGTCGTGCCTTTAGCTATAGCTCTTGTGTTTCTCTATAGCATCGGGTTAATTAAGTTCTAAAACAAAACGGGGCGCCAGAGCGCCCCGTTTTGTTTATATGCAAAAAGCTTATTTTTTTACTATCTGCATAGACAATATCTTGACATCCTGCTTGGGACGGTCATTGTTGTCTCTCTCGACATTGGCAATCTTGTCTACTACGTCCATACCTTCCACTACCTCTCCAAAAACAGTATATTGACCATCTAAAAATGGTGTACCGCCGATGGTGGTGTAAGCTTTGCGTTGCTCAGGTGTGAATTTTGTATTAAGGCGCTTCTCCAACATATTGAGCTCCTGGTCTGTATAGACTTTGCCCACTACGATGTAAAACTGAGAACCAGAAGAGCGGCGTGTGGGGTTGACCTGGTCCCCTTCGCGTGCCATTGCCAGGGCTCCACGCTTGTGGAAATACTCGGGGCAGATCTCAGCAGGTATAGTATAACCAGGACCTCCATTACCAAGAAGCTGGCCAGGTTGAGCATTTTTAGACTCAGGATCGCCTCCCTGTATCACGAATCCAGGAATTACGCGGTGGAAAAGTACTCCGTCGTAATAATGATCTTTGACAAGCTTGATGAAATTCTGAGTGTGATGAATGGTGCGGGGGTAAAGCTTAACTTTTATGTCGCCCATCGTTGTCTTGATAAGCACATAGGTGGGCTTGCTTTTTCTCCCCTGACTGCAGGCAGGACTGGTGATGAGAAATGCGCCGAGCAACAGGGCTAAAACAATTCGTCTCATAAGTCTCTCAATTTTTTGTTTGCTAAGCCAAATTACGAAAATGCCATGAGAAAAATAAATCTTTGACAAATGGTGTAAATTTTTGTTCCATTTTATAATGCTTAAGTCTCGCCATAGATGAAAACATTAGTGTTTGTTGCCCATGCCAGGGCAAATGATTACTTTTACAGTAAAAATAAATCTTGAGCTATGGGCATGATAGAGCTAAAAGGCATGGAGTTTCACTCGTTTATCGGGCATTATGACGAGGAAAAGCAGATAGGCAATAACTTCCGTGTAGATATGCGGCTATGGTATGACTCGAGCAGGGCAGAGCAGTCTGATCGTTTGAGTGATGCACTTGATTATCAGCAGGTTTATAATCTTGTGCGCGACCAGATGAAACAGAAATGTAACCTCATTGAAAATGCAGCACGCCGGATACTGGATTCTGTATGGGAGAGCTTCCCGGAGCTAGAGCGACTCGAGGTAAAGCTTAGCAAGTTGTTCCCCAAGCTTGGTGGAATAGTGGAGGAGGTGAGCATAACTCTTAGCCGTGAACGTTAATACCTTTAACTGATTATTTTTCCTTTTCTTCATGAGCGTGCGTTAGCACCTCATGAAGCAGAGGCAGTCTCTTTAATGCCATGGTTGGTGTAATGCTACTTTGGGATTGTCTAGCTTCCTGCCTGATATAAGGACAGGAAACATTCCTTCGTGAGCGTGCGTTAGCACCTCATGAAACAGTCGAAAGCTATTGCTGGTGTATGGTTACTTTTGAATTGTCAAGTTTCTGGCCTTGTTTAAAAACATGTAAGATCTCATCGTGAGCGTGCGAGAGCACCTCCCGAGGTAAAGTTGTTGATAGTCGACCTCCCGACTTTGACGGTAAAATTGGATTTTTAGGATAAAGTTTGGCTTGAATAGGGGATTTCAGAGAGGAGGTTGAAGTGTAGTGCCCAAATTAAAAAGT